>CANQZB010000033.1 GCA_947628195.1 uncultured Clostridia bacterium
TGATAATGCACTTTATAAGAGTTATAACGATAATGACTTGCCTGTAGATGGTTCTATCTTTAATGTAACGGGGACAGAAACTACTGATGGCGCAACTTGGGTTGAAACAAAAGAGCCTTGGTGGGCTATTCCTTTGCAAATTCTTATAGGATTAGTCGTGCTTGCAATAGGGGCGGCTTTAATAAAATATGGACATGGGAAAGTATTCATAAAACTTCTTGGGCTTATTGTGGCATATATTGGTGTCGCTCTTCAGGTAAATCAATATATTTTAGACATAAGTAATCAAGCGGTTGTGGTAACCTACATACAGCGCAGGGATCAAACGTATGGTGTTTTATCGGAAACATATTCACGGCCAATCTATTATTATGATGGCAAACTGATTCAATCTGATATTAACACATATTACTTTAATGGATTTTCATATCAAGCATATACTACTGTAAGGCCGGCAGATTTTTACTCAAATAAATATACTAGGATTTCTGCCGATGATGAAGGACAAATCCAATTTGAAGAATTAGCCTCATTGCCAGAAGTATTAACAGGCTGGGATGAAAATGGTAATAAAGTTACAAATCTTAACAATGCAAAATTTTGGACCGAAGGCACAGTAGGGAGCAATGTGGAAACAATAGACGATTTGCAAGTGGGCACAGTATTTATTTATCCTACATATTCTTACGAAAATGGTGTATATTATAGAATCCTTAACTTGGCAAATATAGCATATCTTTCAGTTCAAAAAACTCCAGAGAATTTGAATGAAGAAGATTATTACATAGATAATGGATACTATTTTGTAAGAGGACAATATAGTGACCGCAAATATACAATGCCAAAGGCCGATGAATTTAACAACAACTTAGAATTTGACGGTTCTAACTTAAAAATTAATGATGTTGAGTGGAATATTACTGAAGATGAAAACATTGCAACTTCTGGAAAAGGAAACAATATATCCCGCATTCAATTTAAAACACAAAAAGAAATGCAATTGATTGCGGTAAATAAAAGCTATTTAGAAAATAATAACTTTGAGATTGGCGATGACGCAATAAAAAAATATAGAATTGAACCTAATGGTAATCGCATTTTCGAATCTACACTTTATTATGGTTATCAATTCTTAAAGGAAGCGTATTACACAGCCAATGGCACAATTAAAAACGCTTATAACGGACAAATTGAACCAATTGTTGCACAATTTAATTATTCTGAAAATGTTCCTTCTGGCACCGATGGCATAGACTATGTTCACTTCATTGCACAATATTCAGATGAAAATAATAATTTGCAACAAAAGGATATTTATTACACATTTGCAGGCGAAGATGTTCAAGGTAAAACGGGCACAGATTATGTATCTGGGAATTTGTTAGAAGGCATTTGCGATACTAACGGAGAAGTAATAAATAAAGATTCAATATATATAAACACCTATCCTAACTCTGACGCCATAACAAATTACAATGCAGAAAAATTTGAAAAAGCAATTAAGGGAACAGGCGAAGTTTACTTTATGGATAGTGAATTGTTTGCACCGAGTGAAAGTTTAATGACCATTCCTTATAAGGCTACTTATTATTACTTCGAAGGTAATTATGTGGAAAGTGAGGGGCTAATATTTAAACCTATAGAAAACGAATACTACTATCCAACTACATTTCTTACATGGGCAAGCTCTACATATGCAAATACTACGATTAAGCTTTATACGGCAGAGGGTACCGAGATTAAAAACGGAACTGGTGAAGATGAGGCTATTACCTGGCAGGATTTGGTTGACAATTTTGGTAAATATAAAGATTATTATATTTCAAGCGATACTAGCCTGGGCGATTTGGCAAAAGTCTCTAATAATTATTATGTAAACGGCGATACAAAACCATTTGTTTCAGGTTATCGATATAACGACAAAAAAGTATGGGAACCAAGCACCCCTCCTAATGATAGAACATACACTGTTTTATATCAAAGAGATATTAGTTTAACCTTGCACAATGGAGTGCTATCAACAACAACTTTTGGGGCTTATGTTTCAAATGATGCTAACACCTATAAATATAATAAAATTCTGGCTAATGCCGAACACGATATCTATACAAGATACAAATTTATTGGTGATGAAATTGTGGATTGGAACGACCCAGATGCTTGCTTATGGAATGCAATGAACAATAGGAAAGAAACATATTATCTATATAACAAACAAACCTTATTGCCAAATGCTGGCAAATCCACATATTTATCGGAAAGCGTTATTGTAACATTCGCCACTAATGGCAAAACAATTTATTATAAGGAAGGAGGGGAAATCAAAACAAATTCGTCCATTGAAAGTTATATAACCATTTATTAAAAAAATTCACGGGTTACCGTGAATTTTTTTATAAGAACCGCAAGGTAATTACAGTATCGGAAAAAGTTGTTATTTTTTCTGATTTCATTTCTTCATATTGATATAAGGAGAATCTATTTGGATATCTCATAACAAAAAGCCCGTTTTCCACTTTTCCGCCAGAGTTATCAAAAGTTACAATTTGTAAATCGCCCAATGTCGTTGTTTTCTTGTTTGATGTTTCTTTATTTTTTGAAATATATTTTAGGTTAATTAAATAATTATTTGGACGATATTCATCAAAATCTTCAAAAACCAACATAACTAAGCCATCCTTATATTTAGTTTTTAATTCTGAAGTTTTGTTTAAATTTTCTAACAAACCATTATAGGCATCAACAGACATGTTGCATTGACTAACGATTGTGGGTGTTTTTTGGTTTGAGAGTTCTTGTATAAAGAAGAATGCTTGTATATATATACCGCCGAACAGCATATTTAAATCATCAACTTCTTTTTGTGTTAAATCATATTTTATATAATAATTTGTGAAATAGTTTGGGTTTGCTTTTGTTTCAACATTTAGGGCAAAATAAAGTGAGTTTGGTTCGCTTTCTCTTATAAATTGATAAGAAGTTACTTCATTTTCGCTTTGAATTAGTTCGTTTACATCAAAACCTTGTTTTGCTAAAAAACCATAAGGAATAGGTTCAAGGGATCTTTTTTCGCTTTCGGATAAAATAGTTTTATTTCTTCGCATTTCAATTAAACCGTTGTAATAATCGCTGTCTAGCACGTTTTGCAAAATTTGGCTGTATTTGGTTTGGGGGTTGTCATCGCCATTCGGGTCGGTTATGGTGTGGTCAGGGTCTTTGGTGTTGTTTGGGTTCTTGCCCGTGCAGGCGCTTGCGCCCATGGCTATTGTTAAGCCCATGGCGAACGCTAACCCGCCTCTAACAATTTTGCTTTTGCCAACAGTTTTGGCAAAACGCTTTAATTCGTCATTCAATTTTGTTAATAAATTCATTTTAAACTCCTTTTCAACAGCCTTTGCCGGCGTTGAAATTTATACTTTCATTATAGAGCATAAACTTGGGTTTGTCAACCCTAAAAGCTAAAAAAATATTGCAAAAGTTAACAAAATTTTTAAAAATGTCGAAACATTTAACAAATTTTGCGTTTTTCGGGCATTTCGGGCAAAAAATTTAAAAAGGTAACTAAAAAAACAAACATTATTTATGCGGTTTTTAAAAAAAATTAAAAATTTTAAAAAAACTATTGACATTCGCCTGCAGTTTGCGTATAATAGCAAAAGTTAAATAAAAATCTTGCCAAAGACCACAAGTGCGTAAGCGTAAAACATCAGTTGCTTGTGTAGGAGAGAAAAGAATGTCGAATAATTTTGAATTCCTTTTGTCTTGGCAAAAGGGATTTTTATTTACAATTAGCAATGCCAACTTGCTAAAAAGGCATAAAGGAGGATTAAGTGTCAGCAAATTTAGAACTCAAGAAAAATGCGGTAGAAGAAATTAAAACATTAATCAACAATTCTAAATCAATAGTTTTGTTGGACTATCGAGGCATTACTGTTAGCCAAGACACTGCTTTAAGAAAAACCTTGCGTGAAAATGGTGTTGTTTACAAAGTTATTAAAAACACACTTTTTAAAAAGGCTTGTGAGCAATTAAACATTTCCGGTTTTGACGAAGCATTAAATGGCACAACCGCTTTTGCTTTTGGCATGCATGACGAAACAAGCGCACCAAGGCTAATAAAATCTGCCATGAAGGATTACACCACTTTAAAGATTAAAGCTGGTTATTACAACGGCAGTGCAGTTAGCGAAAGTGAAATTGTTACTCTTGCAAGCATTCCAAGCAAAGAAGTGCTTGTTGCAAAATTACTATATGTCCTCAATGCACCAGTTTCAAGTCTTGCTCGTGCATTTAAAGCTATCGCAGATAAACAATAGTTTATAAGACTAATTTTAAAAGGAGAAAATTATGGCAAAATTAACAAATCAAGAAATTATTGAAAGCGTTAAGGAAATGACAGTTGTTGAACTTAACGAATTAGTTAAAGCATTAGAAGAAGAATTTGGCGTTAGTGCCGCAGCAGCAGTTGTTGCAGGCCCTGCAACCGCTGGTGAAGCAGCTCCAGCCGCTGAAGAAAAAACTGAATTTAACGTAGTTTTGAAAGATGTTGGCGCAAACAAAATTGGCGTTATTAAAGCAGTTCGTGAGGCAACAGGTTTAGGCTTAATGGAAGCTAAAACTTTGGTTGAAACCCCTAATTCTGTTATTAAGGAAAATGTTCCTACTGCAGAAGCAAAAGCTCTTGAAGAAGCTCTTAAAGCAGCAGGCGCAACAGTTGAACTTAAATAATTCTTTATGCTTAAAAAAACACCCAAGCGGTGTTTTTTTGTTGCAAATTTTCCTTTTATTGAATTGCTAATTTGTTATTTGAAATTTTTTTATTTAGGCAAAATTTTTAAAATTTTTAAAAATTAAGCGCAAATTTAATGCAAAATTGCATTTTTTAATTAAAAATTAACAAAATTTAAAAGTTTTTATTTAAAAGTGTTTATTAAATATCTTGCTTAATTAAAGCGTGCGCCAAAGTTAAAACATAAACTTGTTTTGCATGCCCGTGCATTAAAACTTCCGCAATTTCATTTGCAGTTGCGCCGGTTGTGTAAACGTCATCAATAAGCAAAATTGTTTTGTTTTTAATTAGGTTTTTAAAATTTTCATTCAGCGCAAACACATCTTTAACATTTTCTTGCCTTTCTCTAAAAGCAAGCGTGGTTTGGCTTGGGTTGTTTTTAATTTTTGTTATGGCGTCTATGTGCGGAATATCAAATTTTTCTGCCACAATTTCCGCAATTAATTTTGCCTGATTGTAACCCCGTTCCTTTTCCTTCTTTTTAAACATGGGCACAGAACAAATATAGTCAAACGAAACATTCCACCTGGCAAGATAATCGCACAAATAACCCGCCATTGGCTCGCACAAAAATTTTTGCCCGTTATATTTGTATTTATGCACAGCGGAAACAATTTTGCCTTTATATTCAAACACGCTTCGCGCCATAACAAAACTGTGGTTATTTTGCGTGCACCTTAAACAAATTCCTTCACCTTCGTGCGTTAACGGCTCGCCACAGCGAATGCAATAATTTACAATAAACGGCAGGGCAGTTTGGCAATTTTTGCATGTGTCGTTATGCTCACTGCCATCCAACTCCTCCCCGCAAAATATGCACTTAACATGGCGTGGAAAGAAAATATCTAAAAGATACTGCTTAAATCTATTCCACTTGCTCTTTTTCTTTTTGTCCGCACTCATTATTTATAGAATTTTTTAATGTACTTATAAAGTTCGTCCATTTTTGTGTTGGGAGTTTTTGTTATAAGTTCAATTAATTCAATTTTTTGGTCGTTGGGCGAACAAAAATGCTTTGAATTTTCATCAAAAAGCATTTCAATATCCACACCTAACGCATTTGCCATTTTTAAAAGTGTGTCTGCATTGGGTGAGATATTTCCTTTTTCATATTTGGATAAAGTTCCACCTTCAACACCAACCTTTTTGGCTAAAACACTTTGTGAAATCTTTTTATCCTTTCTTATTTCTGCAATTCTTAACATACTTGAATTATACAATTAGAGAAATGTGTGAAAATCAATAAAAAAACAAAGAAAATAAAACTTTCCAAATTAAAAATGATAAAACTAAAATAAAATTTAAAAATAGAAAGATTTTCCAAAATTAATTTAAAATAATATAAATAATATTAACAAACAAGAAAAACCGCTTAACAATAAGCGGTTGAGTAATTTATTATATTTTTTTAGAGTTTATCCATTTTAAAACTTCGTCATATTTAAATTTTCCGCTTGCAACACCTAAACACAGCTGAATTAAATCGTTATCGTTATATTTTAATTTAATTCCATTCGTTTCTAAAAAGGACAGCATTACAAGTGCGCCAATTCTTTTGTTCCCATCTACAAAAGCATGATTAGATATTAGATTGTAACCCAATCTTGCACCTTTTTCTTCTTTAGTAGGGTAGAGTTCTTTGCCGTCAAATGTTTGAAAGGCGGAATTTAGAGCAGAGTTTAGCAAATCAAAATCTCTAACACCGGCTTCACCGCCAGAACTTTTAATTATTAGTTGTTGCAGTAACAAAACTTTATCGTCATCAAACTTATTCATTTTGCCAACTCCTCAAAGGCTTTTTTGTGCTCTAATAAAATTCGTAGGGCGGTTAACTCTAATTTTTCATTTTCATTTAAAGCATAATTTTCAACTTTGGTTATAACATATACAGGTTTGTTGTTTTTTAAAATTATTACTTTATCTTCCTTTTCCAAAATTTTAACAACTTTAGAAAAGTTTTTGTTGGCATCGGTTATTGAAATCATTTCATTCTCGTTAATTAACATTTTAAACCTCCTTAATTGTATAGAAATAAATCCATCCTATAAATATTATAACACAATTCTAGGATAAATACAACCTATTTTGCAAAAATTTTTTAAATAATTTGAGATTGCAGAGCTTCGCTCGCAATGACAGTGAGAGATTGCCACGCTTCGCTCGCAATGACGTTAAAAACAGCCGGGTGGCTGTTAGTCGGTGGCGAATTCTTGAATTAAAAAGTCTTTAAGCATGGTGTAGCGTTTGGCGGTGTAATTGTTATGGATCATGCGTGCCAGCATTTGTTTACTGCCAATTAGCACAACCGCCTTTTTGGCACGGGTTATGGCGGTGTAAAGCAGATTTCTTGTTATAATTATTGGTGCGCCCGGAACGAGCGGAATAACTACGCAATCGAACTCGCTACCTTGACTTTTGTGTATTGTTATAGCGTAAGCCAGCGTTATTTGATACAAGTCTGTGGATAAATATTTGCAATATTTTCCGTCATCAAATCTTATAATTGTTTCATGAGTTTCTGGTTCAATTCTTTCAATATAGCCAATATCTCCATTAAAAACGCCCGTTCCGCGTTGAGATGTGCCGTTATCGTCAAATTTAACATATTCCATTTCGTAATTATTGACGGTTTGCATAACCTTATCGCCCTTATGATATTTAAAATTGTCCGTTGTCAATTCAACTCCGCTATAATTTGGGTTTATGGTCATTTGTAGGCGCTTATTTAAGTTATCTATTCCGCAAGGGCCCGCCTTCATTGGGGCAAGCACCTGAATTTCTTCTGGCTTATATCCAAAATATTTAGGCAGGCGAGTTGTAACCAAATCTACAACTGTTTCGCTATTTTTAAGCAAATCGTTGCCTTGCTCGTAAAAGAAATCCTTACTTTTGTTGTCTATAACCGGCATTTTGCCGTTATTAATTAAATGCGCGTTGGAAATTATTAAGCTATCATTGCCTTGCCTATAAATGTTAATTAGGTGCGTTGTGTGGATTTTTTTGCTTTCAATTAAATCCCTTAACACATTGCCTGCGCCAACGCTTGGAAGTTGGTCTTTATCACCCACCATTATTATTCGGGCGGTGCTTCGCAGTGCTTTTAAAAGGTGATAGAACAGCGAAACGTCAACCATGCTCATTTCATCAACAATAACCACATCGGCGTCAAGCGGATTGTTTTCGTTCCTGTGGAACACGCCTTCGCCATCGGTGGCGTTCATTTCTAGCGCGCGGTGAATGGTTTTTGCCTCTGTACCACTGCTTTCGGTTAATCGCTTGCTGGCCCTGCCAGTTGGGGCGCATAACAAAACTTTTTTGTTTTGCTGTTTAAACATCTCCAAAATGCACCTAACGATTGTGGTTTTGCCTGTTCCCGGCCCGCCCGTTATGATGCTTGCGCCGTTGGTTAGGGCGGAAAGAACGGCATCGGTTTGTTCGCCGTTTAAAATAATTTTGTGCAAGCGCTGATAAAAATTAATATTTTCTATAAAATCGAACTTATCATCAAACTTGTTGAAGGACAATTTAAACAATTTTTTTGCCGAATACAATTCCTGAAAATAAAATTTTGTTAGCATGCAAATATCTTGCCCGTGGTGGCTAAAATTTTTAACAGCGCCCTCAATTTGCAAAAATTCAACGCATTTTGCCACATTTTGACGCTCATTTTCGCTAAAATTTAAAATTTCTAGGCAATTGTCAATTAATTCCTCTTGTGGCAAATAGGTGTGGCCTTCACGCTCGCTTGCCGTTTTAAGTGCGTAAATTAAGCCGGCTTTAATGCGCTCTTCCCCATACATATCTATGCCCAATTTCAATGCAATTTTATCTGCCGTGGTGAAACCAATGCCGTCAACATCTTCAATTAGTTGATAAGGGTTGGATTTGACCATTTCAATAGTTTTTTCTTTATAAATATTATAAATTTTAATGGCGGTGTTGGTGGTTATAAAATGTGCCTGCAAAAACATCACGGTGGACTGCATTTCTTTCATTTCATTATAATTATTAGAAATTTCTATTGCTTTTTGCTTGGAAATACCGCGAATTTTACTAAGTTTAATTGGGTTAAACTCCAAAACGGAAAGAGTATCCTCCTTAAACTCATCTACAATTTTTTTTGCGGTTGCCGGGCCAATGCCATAAATAAGCCCACTGCTTAAATATTTTTCAATTGCGGGCAAACTTG
>CANQZB010000034.1 GCA_947628195.1 uncultured Clostridia bacterium
AGTTTGGGAAGCGGTTATAATAAAGCCAGTTGTTGAATCTCGCGATATATCTTCTAAATTCGTTACTTATGGCGGAAGTTATACTTTTGATAACGCAGGCAATATTGGCCTTAACAAAATTGGCTCAACATTGGTTTATTTCACCTGTGCGAAGGATAACGACACTGCAATAATGTATCCGGAAATATGTTCTCAAGATAAATATCTTCCATGGAACTACAGAAATATCTCCCACGACGCTTATGTATTAGATAAATTATTGGGGCGCACTTATTATTATAAAATTAATTTAACTCCACAATATTCAAGTAATATTTATAGAATTAATTTGAGTGGAATTAGGTCAAATGATGCTGGGGAATATGAGCTATCTAGCGAAGTCCAACAAGACTATTCTTTATATGCTGGAAGCAATTTATATAGTGAAGGTGAATACAGCGCATTGCATGTGGATTTTGGTTTTAAAGGTTATAATGCTGAAGATTACGAATGGATTGAAGATTATGCTTTAAGTTTTAAAAAATACATTCAAAACTACAATGCTTACACGCAAAATACAACTACACATGACGGCTTGGAAGCAGATATTTTGCGTAAAGTGTTTATTAATGGCGATGAAATTTATATTTATTTAGCGCACAATGCCCCAACTGGCAAAATGCCAATCTTTAAATGTGAGCAGTACATTTTAACCCATTATGATTTGTTAAACGATGGGCAACCTACAAATTTAATTTACATAACGAATTTATTTATTTCAGCAGAAGGGGTGGCAGACAAAGTTCAAGCAGATACTTGGCAATACGAAAATTGCCCAGCAGAATTGCAAGCAAATTATTTTAGAAAGTATTTTGCATTAGATGTTAAATCTTATTTAAACGATAGATTGTCTGATGCTGGATATTTGCTGGTGGATGTTGCCGATAGTGTTCAAGGTGAAGATAATCATTCCGCAAAGTATTTAATTATTTACGATGCCGAATCCGCTTTAATGAAAATCTATTCGCTAGAGTCAAATCAAAATTTAGAGTCATTTAGCATTTTAAATTTCAATTTTGAAGCCGTGCCAGTAAACAGAATTCTTGTTTACACGGGCTCAACTTTAAAAATAAGGGTTGTTGATCAAAGTCAAGATTTATCGGCAGTTAAATCGGGCGAATTTGACAATTTTATAGGTTACAAATATAGTTACATAGGGTATGATTTATTTGGCTCTAACAAAAGAAAGGATTTTGAAGACGGTTATGTGTTCGAATTTTCTTCGGCCGACTTGCTTAATGCAGATATACCTCACGGGGCAATAAAACATCTGGATGTAAATTTTGAAAACATAAAATATTCATTAAAAGTTGAGGTGGACGAATCTGCCGGAAATGTAACTGTTTTGGTTAACAATGCGGTAATTGCAAGCGGAACAAGCGTTGAACTTCAAAACTTGTTGGTAGGGGACGAAATTGAAATAATATTCAATGCTAATTTAGGTTATGAATTCAACGAACTTGAAGACAAAGCGTTTGTGTTAACATATATAAACGGCGGGGGATCTATTAGCGAAATAGTTTTGCAAAAATATAGCACATTTAAAGATGAAAATGGCAATATTATTCAAAATTACAAGTTTAATATTGATGCATTATGGCTTAAAACTAATTATTATGGAATTAGCAACGAGTCATATTCAGTAACCGAATCTGACATAGGAACAATAAATGTTGAAACCCAAGAAATAGAATTTAATGTCGCTATAAAAGCTTACGATACTGTTGACGGCACGCAATCCACTTATTTAGGTGAAAAACAAGTTGACGCTTATACTTTATCAAAGGGCAATGTTACATTACAAAAAGCCTTCTTGAACCTTGTGGATGGTGAAGAAATTTATGGCGTTACATTTAACGATGTTAATTATGTTGCCATAGCCAGCTCATTATTTTCAATTAACAACGCAACAACTAGGCCTTCTTATTCTGACGATGCGTACAAGCAATACGTGTTTGCTTTAAAATCAACGCCAACAGACATATTTAACATTGACCTTTATTTGTTAACTGGTTTGGTTGAATTTGAGCAAAACAAAATTGTGCCACAAGCAAATAGAACAATCTATTTCAAGATGGAAGTGCGCAAATTGTTTACTTTAACAATTAAGGCAGAGGCGGAGAACGAGCATGACCAAAACAACGGAAAGCGCACAACCGATTTTGCAATAGACGATTATGTAAGTTCATTCATAGCCAATGGTGAAGATTACGCTTCTTTAACCACAACCGCATATACTTATGAGGGCGGAAACAATCGGTTAACCACAACGTTAGATTCAGTTGCTATTAACAGATATAGCGGAGTGGAATATTATTTAGGAGACAACAAACTTCCAAACAGAACAGATTCTAATTATAATTCACTAAACTTTTCAATTTCTGAAGACAACAGCACAATTTGCATAAAATATTTAGTTAAATCTTTAATAACTAATGTTACATACTATAAAGATGGTGCTTTATCTTCAACTCAATTAGAAGAAATAACAGATTTGAGTATCGACACTGCAAACCCAGTTTTATATATTGGGGATAGTGTAACAATATCTTTTGAAATTGACGAGGATTATGTTGCAGATGTTATAATAAACAATAAAGAACAGGGAAATTCGTCATTAGAAGCAAACAAATATTCTTACACTTATACAATGCAAGATTCCGACTACGATTTTGGCGCTATAAACATTGAAATTCATTTGAACAGAAAAGAAAATTCCAATGTTCGCATAGCGTACAAATTGGAAGGGGATAAAGCCTTAAATTCAGACGATTATGGCAGTTTTGAGGTTTATGTTGATGATGAAGTTCAACCTGGCAGTTATGTCAACGTCATTTTGGGCAAGAGTTTATCCGTTAAATTAAATTTAAACAGCGGATATGTTTATAAAAACACCAAATTAAGAGCAAACGGCAGAGAAGAAATTGTTGAAACCGCATCGCTAGATGCAGATAATGTAATTTTGTTAACCGAGAGTTTTGTTCCTAATCAAAATGAAATTATTACATATTACATTTGCATTGAGAAAGAAGATATTATTGTAAATTTAGCGTTTGAAGAAGGTCAAATTAAAAATTACACATTGTCTTCATCTGGGCTAACAGGGGAACAAGACGAATTGGGCAACACTGTAAGCCTAACTGCTTATGTTGGTAAAGAAATATCAATTTTAAGGGTAAATGGCAAACTTCCAACCGAGCAACCTAACTATTATTATTATGAGTTACAAGGTGAAGAACATCGGTTTGTTAGTCCGCTTACACTTACTTCTGAAATAATTTCTAAACTGGGTGAGGATAAAACGCTAACCATAAAAGTAAATAGCACTAGAAAATATTTGGTTAAATTGCAGTTAAACAACCCAGATTTAACAGTAATTGAAACTTCGCCAGAAGTTACATATAATGGCATTTATGTTCTAAATAAACAAGAAATAAACATTCAACTAGATAGCACCGTAACAACTAAATATATTTCTAAATTAACAATTCAGGACAATGTTGTGCGTGAAAGTTATAACGCAATAAGCACTGTTTTAAAAATTGAAGATGGCAAAATTTATTTAGATGGCGAACAAATTGCAGATTATTTGGGTGATGATGTTGGTGTGATGCTGGTGGTAGATATTACACCTCGTGAATTTGGTCTGGAAACTAACGAATACCTTTTCGATGCACTAGATAAGCCTGCAGATAAAGAAGAAAACCCTGTTAATGCATTAGAAAATGCGGGCAGTAACAGCTATTTAGGTCAGGCACAATTAGTTATAAACCGCAAGACCGATGAAAGAACTTTAACCGAAATTGAATTAAGCACAGTTTCAGGATTGGTCGTAAAAATAGACATTTCTGGCCAAATGATTGTAACGGCAGAAAAAGATGGCGTTTTATTAGAAGGGTCTAACATTAAGATCAATGGCAATATAATAACAATTCAAGTAACCGAAGGGGAAGAAACAACAACTTACACTTACACAGTTACGTTAACCGAACAAAGCGTTATAATAACTTACACAATAATGGAAGATGCTTCTATAGACTTATATTACACATCTTTAAAAACAATTTATCCTAACGATTAAGAACAGCCAAAAGCTGTTCTTTTTTAAAAATTTTGACAATTAATTCAAAAAAAGTTGAAAAAATGAATACAATATGATAAAATACGCATATGTTTAGCAAACCTGGCACATATAAAGCAGTTGGAATGTTCAGCACAACACACATTATTAGCATTTTTGCGTGTTTGTTTTTAATTGTTTTGGCTGTTGTTTTAACCAGAAACATGAAAAAACAAACCTATTTTACCATGCTTAAAGTGTTTTCGGTTGTTTTAACTTGTTTAGAATTATTTAAAATAATATGGTCAATTGCAAACGGCCAAACTGGGTTAAATGCTTGGATGCCTCTATATTTTTGTTCGTTGTTTATCTATTCCCTCTGGTTAACTTGGTTTAAAAATAAGGAAATACGAGATTTTGGCCTGTCGTTTATCGCAATGGCGGGGGTAATTGCCGGTTTGGCTTTTATAATTTTCCCAACCACATCGTTCAATAATTACCCAATTTGGCATTTCCAATGCCTATATAGCATGCTTTATCACTCAACTTTTGTTTATTCTTCCATAATGTTATTCAGAACAAAGGCAGTAGAAATTAACTATAAATTATCGTTAAAATACATAATATTTTGCTTAATATTCATGATTTTAGCCATAATTATAAACGTTAATTTTAATTCTAACTTAATGTTTTTAAATAACCCAAGTGTAATTCCTATACCTATTTTAAGAACTATTTACAACTTTTCACATTTACTATATACAACAATTATAATGGTTGTGTATATGTTAATGGCGTTAGTAACGGGTGTGTATAAGATATTTTCGCACTCTTATAAGCATAAAAAATTGGCTTAAGCCAATTTTTTATTTTTTAAATTAAAAAAATTTTTAAAATTTTTGACAAAAATGCTTGACAACTGGGAACAATAAGAGTAGAATAGAGGCAAAGGTCAAAGAAAGTCAAATTAAAAAATAAGGCCAACACAAAAGGAGGTTATATGAATAAAACAATAAGCGATGTTATTGAAGAATTTATTAAATCCAGCCTAGATGACGATAGTTTTATTGAATTATCTAGGAATGATTTAGCCAAATTCTTTTCATGTGTTCCCAGCCAAATTAATTATGTGTTAAACACGCGCTTTACCATTAATCGTGGCTTTGTTGTGGAAAGTCAGCGAGGCGGTGGTGGCTACATTAAAGTAACAAAACTTACAGATAATGATGAAAATTTTTTGCAATCCGCCCTAAACAATTGCAGTGAACCAATCGATTTAATAAGGGGAAATCAAATTGTCAACCATATGCGCGAAAAAGGCATAATAACAGATAAGGAAGCGAGCCTTGTAAAAAGCACAATAAGTGCAAAAGCGTTAAATAATCCTATAAATATAGATAATATTTTGCGCAGTAATATTTTAAAGCAAGTTATAATTGAAATAATGAAAAGGAACAATTAATCACAAAAAGGAGGTAAATTATGAATTGTGATAGATGTGGTAAACCTAGTGTGTATCATTCAACATTAATAGTGAATGGTGTAAGCCAAACAACAAATTTGTGCCGTGAGTGCGCAATGAAAGAGGGGGTTTTTGCAAATCCAAGTAGCATTTTTGATGAACTTTTTATGCCTTTTGCGGATATTTTGCCTTTTGAAAGGGTGGAAAACATAGTTTGCCCAGTTTGCAAAACAAGTTTAAAGGAATTTAAACAAACTCATAAATTGGGGTGCCCTAATTGTTACGAGGTTTTTAAAAATGAAATTGAAAAAATTGTGGCTAGAATTGCACCTTTTTCTGCACATAAACAAGAGCCTATTAAGAAATTAAAAACCGGCAAGAAAAAAGAATCGAAAGAAGAAAAACTTGCTTCATTGCGTGAGCAAATGCAGTTGGCAGTTAAGGAAGAAAGATATGAAGATGCTGCCAAAATAAAAAAGCAAATTAAAGCGTTGGAGAGTGAAAATGAATAATGTAATTTATACAAAAGTTAGCGTGTTCAGGAACTTAAAAGATTATAAATTTATGCCAAAGTTAGAAGCCAATAAAAAGCAGGAAATTGAAACAAAATTGGCAGATGCTTTAACTGGGTTCTCTAAAATAGATTTAAATTCTGCCAGCGAACAAATTAAGCAATATATTTCAAGCAAATTAATGGTGCAAACTAAAAGTAATGTTGTGTTTTTAAATCAAAAAAACAACCTTGCGGTTACACTTTTTGATGGAGAACATATTGCAATCTCTGGCGTTGATGAAAATTATGATGTAAAATGCTTTGAAAAAACAAAAGAAGTTTCAGATATGCTTTCCAATAAATTGAATTTGGCATTTTCCGATCAATATGGCTATTTAATGAGCGATTTAACTAAAATTGGCAGTGGAATTAGAATAGAATCTGCAATAGATTTAAACGCTATAAATCAGTTGGAAAAAATTGAGCAATTAAAACGCAACATTTCAAAATTAGGCTATTCTTTAACCGAAACGAAAGACGAAAATGTGTATATTTTATCCACAGTTTGCAATTTGGGTTTTAGTGAAAATGAAGTTAACTGCGAATTTGAAAAAACATTAAACAAACTGCAAGATTTGGAACTTGAAAGTGCGCAAATGTTAGATGTGGAAAATCATGATAATTTTTTGGATAACGCATTAAGAAGTTTGGCAATTTTATCCAGCGCGCATTTGCTAACTTATGACGAACTAAAAAAGCACATAAGCACATTGCGTTTAGGTTTAAATTTAGGGCTAATTGATTTAAACATTAAAACAATAAATAGGCTTCAAGAATTAGTAAATGGCAAAACAATGGAATTTATTTCAAAAAGCGAATTAATTGATTTAGCCGGCAAAGTTAAATCAATTTTAAAAGGAGAATAAAAATGTATAATTTAACAGATTTGGCAAACAAATGCATTCAAGTTGCCAGTGAATTTGCATCTAATTATGGCAGTGCCGTTAGCACTGAACACATTTTATATGGCTTGTGCAAAGTTGAAAGCAAATCTAAAAAGTTTTTAAAAGCCTATAAGGTAGATAGCGATGTTATTGAACAAGTGCTTGAAAGCATAAACTCCAATGCAATGCCATCTAATGTGGTTGAATTAACCCCGCGAGTAAAAGAATTGCTTATGATTGCATCATCTGTGGCAAAGCGTACACATTCCGCTTACATTTCAACAGAGCATCTTTTAGTTGCGCTGTTAAGCCAAGAAGATAGTTTTGCAATAAATATATTAGCCAATGCTTTAAAATTGAATGTTTACGAAATGCGCAACAAAGCAATTACGCTTATTGCAAATAATGCTTCCAATAATGGGGTGGTTAATAATTTTAACACAGATGGCTTGGTGGAAGTTGGAAATTTATCCGAAAAAAATCAGCAAAGGCAAGGGGCTTATTCAAGTGAACTGCCCGAAGAACTTTTGGAGATGGGAAGCGATTTAACTTTGCGAGCCAAAAACGGGCAAATAGACCCTATAATTGGGCGCGAAAATGAAATCGAGCGTATGATTGAAATACTTTGCAGAAAAACAAAAAACAATCCCGTTTTAATTGGTGAAGCCGGCGTTGGCAAAACCGCAGTTGTGGAAGGCTTGGCGAGGCGTATTGTTGCGGGAGATGTGCCTGCGTTTTTGAAAAATAAAACAATTTATAGTTTGGATATTGGCGGACTTATGGCTGGCACTAAATATCGTGGCAGTATGGAAGAAAAACTAAAAAATGCAATAGAAATAATTACACAAAATAAAAATATAATTGTTTTTATAGATGAAATTCACACTCTGGCACAAGTAGGCACAGATAAAGGTGAAACGAACCCTGCGGATATGTTAAAACCATATTTGGCACGTGGCGAAATGCAAACAATAGGCGCAACAACCACAGATGAATATAGAAAATATATTGAAAAGGACAAAGCGCTTGAACGCCGTTTCCAACCTATAACAGTTGATCCGCCTACTGTAGAGCAAACAATTGAAATTTTAAACGGACTTCGTGATAGTTATGAGGCTTTCCATAAAGTTAAAATTTCGGACGAAGCCATTAAAGCTGCCGTAACGCTTTCAGATAGATATATTCAAGATAGAAGCCTGCCGGATAAGGCAATAGACCTTATAGATGAGGCTTCAAGCAGAGCAAAAGTGAAAAACAACTACGAAAGCGATGAAGTTAAAGCCTTAAAAGAAAAATTGAAAAAGTTAGAGGCCGAAAAAGAGGACGCTGTTAGTCAGGAAGATTTTGAAAAAGCCGGCAGATTAAGGGATCAAATTACAAATGTTAAAGATGAAGTAGAAAGGCAAAAATCCTTGCCATCAAATAGCAATGTAACAGTTGAAATTGGTGAACATGAAATAGCAGAAGTTGTTAGCAAATGGACAAATATTCCATTAACAAAACTAACAGAGGGCGAAGCGGAAAAATTATTAAATTTAGAAAACACCCTAAAAGAACGCGTAAAAGGTCAGGACGAAGCCATAGAAAAAGTGGCAAAAGCCATACGCCGAAGCCGAATAGGGATAAGAGATCCAAAACGTCCAATAGGCAGTTTCTTGTTCCTTGGCCCAACAGGTGTTGGTAAAACCGAATTAAGTAAGGCGCTTGCCGAAGCGCTGTTTGATGATGAAAATAAAATTGTTAGGCTTGATATGAGCGAATTTATGGAAGCACATAGCGTAAGCAAACTTATCG
>CANQZB010000035.1 GCA_947628195.1 uncultured Clostridia bacterium
CAGTTTTATATCTTCTGGCTGTTGTAAGGCAAAGGTTGCCAAGGTGGGCGATGACAATTATATAAGCCAATTAAGCCAAAAGGCAAAGCAATTTAAGCAAGCCAAAAGTGAACTTTTAACAAGTTTGCGCGCACTTATAAAAATAATTTCCATATTTATGGTGCCTATTGCAATAGTTATGCTTTACAACAATTATAACTATTATGTAGCCAACCCCGCGCAAGACTATCCCTTAATATATATGGTTATAACCAAAACGGCGGGTTGCATAATTGCCATGATCCCTGCCGGAATGTTCCTTTTAACCTCGGTTGCGTTGGCGGTTAGCGTAATTCGTTTAAGCAAAAAGCGCACTCTGGTACAAGACCTTTACTGCATTGAAATGCTGGCGCGCACCAACGTGTTGTGCCTAGATAAAACCGGCACGCTAACAAGCGGAAGTATGAGCGTTAAAGATGTTGTTCTGCTAGGCAAGGAAACACTAAAAGATGTGGACAAAATTGTGGCAAGCATGGTTAACAGTTTTCACGATGCAAACCACACTGCGCTGGCACTAAAAGCATATTTTGGCAAGCCAACTTATTCGGCAGATAAATCCGTTCCGTTTTCAAGCGAGCGCAAGTTTATGGGGTGCAGATTTAAAAGCGTGGGCAGTTTTAAACTTGGCGCTTATGAATATGTTATAGATAAGCCAACCGATGCAATTAAAAAGCAGGCGGAACATTATGCGTTAAGCGGATATAGGGTTTTGCTTTTAACGGAATGTGATAGCAATTTTACAAATGCGGGCAGTCGCCCCGTTGCAATGATTTTATTGCAAGATAATATTAGAAAAGATGCTCCGCGCACAATAGAGTGGTTTAAAAACAACGGCGTGGATATAAAAATAATTTCTGGGGATAACCCAATTACAGTTAGCGAAGTTGCCCGCCGAGTTGGCGTGAATAATTATGATAAATACATCAGCCTGCAAGGGTTAACGCCAAATCAAGTTATGGAAGCGGCAGATAAATATTCAATATTTGGCCGTGTAAGCCCAGAACAAAAAGCCATTTTGGTTAAAGCACTTAAAGCGCAAGGCAAAACTGTTGCCATGACGGGCGATGGCGTTAACGACATTTTGGCGCTTAAAGAGGCAGATTGCTCTGTTGCCATTGCAGCGGGCAGTGATGCAGCGCGTAGCGTTAGCCAACTTGTGCTGTTAGATAGCAATTTCAGTTCCATGCCAAGCGTGGTTGCGGAAGGCAGGCAGGTTGTAAACAACATTCAAAAGTCCGCTTCGCTTTTCCTTATGAAAACAATATTTGCAATTAGCATAGCCATATTTGTGCTGTGCATGCGCAAAACTTATCCGTTCAGCCCAATTCAATTTATTTTGCTGGAAACTTTGGTTATAGGCTTGCCTTCGTTCTGCCTTGCACTTCAACCTAACACCAAGCCAATTAAGGGCAAATTTATGCTTAATTTGGCAAAAAATTCACTCCCCGCCGGCGCGTGTATGGTTGGCGTAACAATCGCCATGTATGTGTATCAAAGCATGACGGGCATTTCAACAGAAATTCTTGTTACAATGAGTTCTATTGCTATTCTTGTTGTGGGCTTTATTGCGCTGTTTAGAATGTGCAAACCTTTCAACTGGTTTAAAGCGTTTATGTATGTGGTGTGCCTAACAATAAGCATAACTTTAATTTTCACAATGCCAAACTTGTTTAAATATGTTCGATTTAGTTATTACGATTTACTATTCCTAATTGTGGTGTGCCAATTTGCCTACCCTGTTTATGTGTTCTTAATGAAGTTGTTTAATTACACTCCACCACAACAGAAGCAAGAAGTTGAAAAGAGTTAAACTTCAATAATGTTGGAAATTGTATCGTTTTCCATTTCAAATTTAAAGATGCCTTGCAAGGCATCTTTTTTAAACAGCGCAAACACGTTCTGTTCAAGCGGATAATAGTAATTGAACTCCCCAAAAAATTTGGCAATGTTTTTTTCGTCTTGTTCCCGCATCTCTTTTTTCAATAAATTGTTGGCGTATTTCAAGTTGCCGGCAATAACGCAATCTAAAAACACAAATGCGGTAAACTCCGGCTTTAAATTTAATTCGTAATCGTCTAAATAAACAAGGTAGGTTTCTGCCTCGCTGTTAATTTTGCAAACTCGCCCGTGGTTAAGGGTATCGTAAAGCCTTGTTAAAAAATACACCTCTTCCTCGCCCTTGTTAAGTTCGTCATAATAATCGCAATAAACAAGCGCATTTTTCTTAAAAATTGCCACTGCCGGCCTTTCGCCAGAAAAATAAATGTAGATAAAATCTTTTTTGGTTTCGTAATGCGAATAGGTTAAATTAACATTCTCCAACTCCGCCAAAATTTCGCCATCAACCGAAATTGTTAATCTGTTAGAAATTGTTATAAAAAACTTAACATTTAATGCGGATATTTCATGCACTTGGAAGTCCACAAACGGCGCACAAAAAAGAAATATGTAACAATCGTTTAAATAATTAACTTTAACCACATTTTTTTGCTTGCCACCGTTAATGATGTTAAAAAAATTTATGTAAATTGGCGTGTTGGAAAAATATAGCGCGGTGTATTCATCCTTAACATCTGTTAATGTGTATTTTGCATTTTCAAAAATGGGTTTTTGGCAAAAACACGTAAACTTTGAAACCAAATAGTTCATATAAATATTTATGCATCCAAAAAAATAATTTTGCATAAATTGTTTGCGCTGTTAAGCACATATTATAAAAACACAAAAACCAACAAAATAGCACACATTCCGCATAATAATGAATTAAAAAAGGGGGAAAATAATTTTTATGAAAGATAAAAAAGATTGTAACATTTATGTTATGCCCCCAGCAATTACAGATGAGGATATAACCGCACTGTTTAACGGAATTATGGAAGTTGTTAAACATAAATTGGAGTTGGACGCAAAGGCAGAAATTATAAATTTAAATTTAACGCAAGAGCGTTTAATTAGCGAACTAAAAGCCAAAACAGCCGAATGCAACCGCCTAAAAAACGAAATTATTTATTTAAAAAGTAAATTAAATAATTTATAATATTTTTTTGTTGAAATTAATTAATTTTAAATATTCCAAAATTTCTTTTTGCTTTTTTAATAAATTGAGTTAAAATATTTTTAATGAATTTAGATGAGGCAATTAAATTAAGAATAAAGGAATTGGTTGTTGAAAAGAAAACGAATTTAAACAGCCTGTGTTTAATTTCCAACATAACACCCTCCACAATATTTGATTTTATAAACGGGCACACAAAAAGCCCAACTATTGCAACAATTAAAAAATTATGTTTTGGGGCGGACATCAGTTTAAAGGAATTTTTTGATAGGGAATATTTCAATAACGCCGATTAAAAACAATAAAAAAATTTAAAAATACGCCAATTTTGCACTTTTTTGCGGGTTTAAAGGCGTTTTTTAAAAAATTTTTTCAATTTATTTGCAATTTTAAAAAAATATTGTTATATTTTAAATAAATGGAAGAAATGATTTTTTTCGACAGCGCCAAGGATAATGTTACGCGGTTCTTTGATAGGGAGTTTCCAGATTTTCCGCCTCTTGTAATGAGCCATTTTTTAAACGGGTTTAATGAAATTTTAAATTGGTCGGAAGAGGGGGAAACAATTAGGCCAAAATTGGTGTTTACAAACAACATAGAGGCCGTTGTAAAAGCCATTCCAAAATCTAACGCCATGACAGTTTTTGAAGATAAGGACGCCTCCAATTACAACAAAAGATTAAAATCCCTTTTGGCAATTACAAAGCCAGATTGGCTTGTGTTTGTTGAAATTAAAGAAAAGGGCATTACTTATGGTCTGTTGATGTCGTTTAGCAGTATTAAGGATAGAAACCTTCTGCGCGCGTTGGAAGAAAATGTTAGCCTTAAAGATAAACAGCCAAAAGTTTTTTGCATTGTTGCGCGCCCGCTTAATGTTTACACAATGCAACTGCATTCAGTTTCGGGAGAAAAATTAACTGTAAACTTTTCGCTAGATAAAACTAAATTCAGCCAATACACCACCGAAATTAAAAATTTTGTAGATGCAAGTTTTAGCAAACTGCGCACCACCCCGCGCAAACTGCAAGATATGAAAAATATGTATTTAAATATTTTTTCAACCGTTATGAACGATGTGCACGGCACAATTTGCGTGGTTGTGGATAAAGATTATGTGGATACTGGCCTGTTTGAAGATGGCATTTGGCTAAAAGAGCCAATCAGTTTTAGCAAATTGTTTACGCAATCCAAAAGTTACAGCGAAACAAAATTGCGCGTGTATAGCGACCTCTTTATTAGAATGGTCAACTTTGACGGCATAACCGTGCTGGATAACAAAGGCAGAATTTTAGCCTACAACGTGTTTGTTGAAACCAACAACAAAAAACTGGGTTACATTGTGGGCGGGGCAAGGAAGCGTGCTGCTTATTACATACTAAATTCTAAACGAAAAGGCATAGTTGGGGTGTTCTTTTTATCTCACGAAGGTGAGGTGTTTTATAGGGAACTTAAACCGCGTGAAAACAAATCTGTAATTAAATTAGAAACCGCCAAAGAGCCAGTTAAAGAAGCAGTAACAATTAAAGACGAGCCTAAAAAGGAAGTTCCAAAACTGGAAACAAAGCAAGAATTTAAAGAGAATGTTGAGCGCATTGCCGAAATAATTGAAGAAAAGATAGACGAAAACACAAATCAACTTTCGTTTGCGTTTGTTGAAGAAACCAAACCCAAAACTTAAAAAAACGCCTTAACGGCGTTTATTTTTTTGTGCTAATAATAACCCTAAAAATAGGCTTTTCTTGTGTTCTGCCTTCCACCACAAAACAATTTTTAATTTTTTGCTTGTAAATCTCAATAGCATCGCCCTCATGGCTTTCATTTAAAAAGTGAATTTCCCACTCTTTAATTTTCATGGCTTTAAGTTCGTCAACGCTAAACGCATCTAGCGCAAAAAAGTTATATTTTAAATTGTTGGTGTGGAAGTTTAGGTCAATATCCGTGGCGCGAACAGTTCGCGTGTAAACATATTGCGCTCGTTCGTCAGTTTTTAGGGTGGAAAATTCCAAATTAACTTCGCGGGTATCCACCATTTCCATTTCTGGCCAGTTTATGCTGGAAGCCTTGCGAATTTTGTGCGTTTCATAATCCAAACAGCACCACTCGCTTTTTATTTTTGCCTTAATGCCAGATTTGGAACGAATTTCCCCGTTCCTTATAAAGCGAATTGCGCCGGGGGTCTGCGTCCACGTTTTAACGCGAAGCACTTCCCCCACGGTTATTTCGTTTTTTATTTGCATTTTTATTTTTGTTGTAACCCAAAACGCACTGCCTTGCTTTATCATGTTGGGGTGGTCCAACCCCAAAACATCTGCGTGGTTAAACGCCGTAATTTCAAAAAGCCTCATCATTTCCGTTATGGGCACGCGCTCGGTAAAGTCAATTTCCGTGGCGTCAACTGTCAACTTGTTTATATGTGCGTTTTTCATTATCTAATCCTCATCTTTGTTCTTAACACAATTATAACAACCACAACGGTTATAATTAAAACAGAAACCACAACAATAATTATAATTGCAAATGTGTTTAATGGCTCGGTTAAAGTTAGTTTGTAACTAGAAAGTATTCCGCCCGATGCCGAACGCAAGGTAACGTAATAATCTCCACTGCCGTTTTCCTTTTGGCTAACATAATGGCTGACCGTGCTGTTTGGCGAACTTGCATCTATTGTGTAAATAACTTGGCCGTTAATTTCAAGCACACATTCGCCCACTTGCTCGTAAATAATGCCAGGGTTAAAGGTTAGGCTAAAGCCTTTGTTACTTGTTTCCCCAGGTGCTAGTGAGCATTCAATGCGCGGAACTTCGTTGTTTAAGGTGAAAGCGAAAATGCCTTCACGCGCATAATATATTCCCGCATCGATTGTGTAACTTATTGTAATGGTTTGCCTGCCCGCAGTTATGCCTAATTCCGAGCGATGCGCAACTAAAAATTCGTAAGTTACAAGCATTCCGTTTTGGCTTAAATTTTCATTCATTAATGTAATAAATGCTTCTGTAATATCTTCACCCGCGTTGTTTGAAACGTGCGTAATTCGGTATCCGTTTAAACTGGTTAGGTCAATGCTCTGCCTTGCTTCGTCAATGTTTAAAATTGTAAACACCAATAACCTAGAAATGTCAATTTCTTGGCCGTTGATGTCAACTTTGGCGTTAACCCTAACACGATAAGTGCCGTAATCTGCAAACACCCATCTAAACGAAGAGGCTTGTGGCGTGTAGTTTTGCCCGTTAAGCATTGCAAAAAAGGTAACCGACCCGCGCACATAATTGCTGTAATTGTGCACAGTTAATTCAACTTCCCCGTTATAGAAGGCGTTATCTATTGCTGGCATGCCGTTAGCATAAACCACAACTTCACGCAGAATGTTTAGGGTTAGCGAACTGCTTCCGTTATCAAATTTATGCACATTGCCGGCAAGGTCTTTAAACACCAATGTGTACTGCCCATTGCCTAAAATGTCGAAACTTAAATTTATTTTTTCGCCCTCTAACTTGCCCGTTATGGTTGTGATGTAATATGGGGTTAAATCTTCTTCGTTTTCAACACCATAATAAACATCTGCCAAAATTAAGTTTTTGTTAACAATGCCCGAAGTGTTAATTTTGCTTGCCGTTAATGTGTAATTTACATTTTCTGCAAACGTAAAGTTGTTGTTATTTTGAACATCTAACAAACTGCCGTTAATTGAAATGTCCGTTACAAAATTTTCGCTTTCATACACATAAAGTGTGGCAAGATAATAATCGTAGTTAGGCGTTTTAATTTTATAAACTCTTAGCTCGGCACCGGTAATGCCCGTTACAACAACTTCCGTTTTAACAGCATTCAACTTTGGCTCGGCTTCAACCTGCATTGGGCTACTGCTTATGTAAAGCGGATATTCGCTATCTGTGTTTGGGAAGGTGAATGGTAATGCCGTAAATTGCCCGCTATATTCCTCTAAATCGCTAAATTTAAAGCTGGAATTGCTTTCTATTGCTTTATAGTCCGTTCTAACATAATAAAGTTGATTTAGTTCGGCGGTTATAACAAACGCGTAAACTTTGTTGCCCAAATAATATTGTGTGCGCTCGGCATCGGTAATGTTGTTAAGGTCGGAAACGCCCTTTGCATAAATTTCCACAACAAACCAATATTTGCCAAGGCTATCCCTGCTTGTGTTAATTATGTAACTTGTTTGCCCGTTTAAGTTTGTGGTGTTAGTTTCATCTTCGCTAACTTGCTCGTATAAAGTAAAGGTAAAATCAAAATGATTGTTTGCGACGTTTTCCCAACTTAAATTGGTTGTGCCGGAATAAGTTTGTTCGGCAATAATGGTTGAATATTCTGCATTAACACCGCTAACAAACTCACGATTGTTTCCGCGCGTATCCCGCAAATGCAAAATGCCGTTTGCGGTGGTGTCTATTACAAAATTTTCAGTGTGGGAGAACCCGCTTCCATCGGCTTTTGAAATTACAATTTCAAATTCAATAACCGCACCAAACTCGCCATAATATGGCATCATGTGAAGCAGATACTGCCCGTTGGTTGAAGGCCTTTCCACGCTTAAAATTATTGTTCCGTTGTAGGCTTCATTGTCAAAACTATAAATATTAAAGGCTTGTGAAACTCCGTTGTTAATTGTGTAATTTATTGAAGCATTGTAAAGCTTATCAAACATGAAATCAACTTGATTGTAAGTGTAATAAACGCCAGAATTATCTTTGTAATAGTTAGTGCTGTCTCCGCTTTCGTTTACAAATGTAAAGCTATATAAATCTCTTTCCGTGTTAAATTCGTGATATGCCAAACGGCCGAAAATATCCGTTAACACAATTTGATAAGTGCCAGATAAATCCGTTAACAAGGTTGTTAAATTGCCTTCTGCATCATAATACGCATAATTTTCGTTAGGGTGGCAAATGTAAGTAGATGTTTCGCCATTGTGCTTAATTTCTATTTTTTCTGCATAGTTAACAAAGCGGATGGCGCCATCTTCTTGCCTAATTTCATTAACTGCTTTGGTTAGGTCTATTATTGTTTTTTCATCGTTAACAAGTTCGCGTGCATTTAATAAAGTATTTTCATTAAACACTTCGCTTTTGTTAAAGTAGTTAAGGTTATAACTGTGCTGATGCGCCCTGCCAACAAGGTTAAGCGTGTAATTGCCGTAGCCATCGCTAGTAATTGCGCCGTTTATCATGGCCATAATGTCCTGCGCAAGCGTGTTAAAGTTGGTTGCTAGGTTGGTGTTAATTTCGTGCCTTGTTCCCGTCTGCCTGTTAATTAATTCTATATGATAAAATTTGTCGATATTATTACTGCTTGAAGTTTCTGCGCTAGAAATGTCGAAAATTGTTATGGTTTCATTAACCACATCTTCACTTAAATCTATGCTGAAATCCGCATCGTCTTTAAATTCGTTGTTCTCGTACTGGCTGGTGGTGAATTTAAGGTTTAATGTATCCGCCACCCCGTTTTCGCCTTCATAGAACACAACATATTGGGTTTTTAAAGAATTAAGGGTTTATGAATTTCAACCCTATAGAACAACCATTATTTTTGCATAAATAATTCTATCTT
>CANQZB010000036.1 GCA_947628195.1 uncultured Clostridia bacterium
GATGAAACGGTTTTGGATATGTGCGCTTCGCCGGGAGGCAAAACTATTCAAATTGCCAACCGAATTAAAGACGGCATTTTAGTAAGCAATGAAATTGACGCTAAAAGGTGTGAAATTCTGTATTCAAATGTTGAAAGGATGGGGCTAAAAAATGTAATAATAACTAACGATACTCCGCAAAACATATCCAAAGCCTATTCCAACTTTTTTGATGTGTGTTTAGTTGATGCGCCTTGCAGTGGTGAGGGAATGTTTAGGCGCGGGGAAGAAATAATTAAAGAGTGGAACCCTAATTTGCCACAAAACTGCGCCGATAGGCAGTTGAGCATTTTGGAAGAGGCAAATAAATGCTTAAAGCAAGGCGGGGTGCTAATTTATTCAACTTGCACTTATTCAAAAGAAGAAAACGAGGATGTTATATTAGAATTTTTAAAACAGCACAATTATAAGCCAATAAAAATAAATTCCAATTTTGATATTGGCATTGGCTTAAAAGAGGCGGTTAGAATTTATCCGCATAACAACAAAGGGGAAGGGCAATTTGTTGTTGTTTTGAAAAAATTCGAGCAAAATTTGCTAAATTCACAGCAAAATTTAAAAACTATTAAAAATTTGCAAGCGGAAAAGTTCATTTCTGCCATGTCAAACACAAATTTAAACTTATATGATTATAAGTCGTTTACATATAATGTGTTAAATCCAAATATAATAAAAAGAGGGGTAAATTACTACACATTAGGTGTAAGGGTATCCGAAAATAAAAACAATAGAATTGTTCCAAATCACTATTTGTTTTCTGCCTTTGGGCAAAAATTTAAAAATGTTATAAAACTAGATTTCAATTCACCCGATGCACAAAAATATTTAAGGGGCGAAACCCTGGAAGTTAATCAAAATGATGGTTTTGGAGCGGTTTTAATAAATAATTGTGCTGTTGGTGGGTACAAAATTAGCGATGGTAAATTTAAAAATTATTACCCAAAAGGGTTAAGAAATCACTAAAAATGGCAAAATTTAGCTCAAAAATGCGAAAAATTTAAAAAAAATTCAAAATTTTTAAAAAAATTTTAAAAAAGGTATTGAAAAATTCAAAAAAGTGCTGTATAATAAATTCAGTTAAAAAAAGGAGATATTAATTATGAACGCATGGGGCGCATGGATGGCATTCGTAACAATTTTAGGAATTGCCGCTATTGTTATTGTTGCTGGAGGAATTGTAGCATTCCTTGGGCATATGATTATTGGTGTGTTTGATAATTCTAGAAAAGAACCTAAAGAAGACGCACAAGAACAAAAAAATGTTGTAACTTACAACGAATATAAGCAGTTAGAGAATGGCACAAAACAAGAAGCTGAAAGCGATTATGATTTTGAAGCAATCAACAAGGCCAAGGCTGAAGAAGAAGCAAAACTAGCCGGCCAAGAAGATGAAGACGATTTCGATTTGCTTGAAGCCCAAACCGATGAAGATTTGGATAAAATCGAAAACGAATTGAAAGAAAAATCCGAATCTGAAGAGGATAATTCTAATCAAGAAGACGAAGATATTGATCTTGACAGCCTTCTTGACCAAATTTCTGACGAGGTTGTTGAAGAAGAAAACACCACAGACGAACCTGCTACTATGAGCGAAGAATTACAATCATATAGCATTGACGATTTATTAAATCAAGCAGAAAACGAACCTGCAGAAGAAGAAAACGAAAATTTAGCTGAAACAGAAACCGCTATAGAAACCGAGCAACCAGCTGAAGAGGTTGAGCAACCAGTTGGAGAAACTGTTGCAGAGCCAGTTGAAGAAGTTAAAGCTGAAGAAACTGCAGAAGTTAATCAATCCGAAGTTGATGAGTTAAAAGCTCAGTTAGCTGAAGTTAACAGGCAATTAAACGAGGCAAGAAATGCTCGCGCCACTGTTGTAACAATAGATATGACAGAGGAAGATTGCGTTAACAGGCTAGAAACTTTGGAAGAAAGGCTAAAAAATGCAAAACGCAATTTCCGCATAAATCAAAGAGAATATCGCCCACTAAAGAAGATGATGGGAGAAATGGAAAGAAATCAAAACAAATTGCGTAGAATGGAAACCAACATTGCAAAACAAAAAATTGCATTATATGGCGTAGATAATTATGTTGATATTGATAAAGAAAAAGCACAAAAACTTTCTGACGAACTTGAATTATACGCTGGTTTAAAATTAAGTGTTCAACATTGTGAAGAAGTTATTAACGCTAATAAAGATAGATATCCTGTTTTGGAACACACAAACAAAATTTTGGAAGAGCAAATTGCAGATTTGGAAGCAGATATCGAAACAACAACTCTTAAACTTCAAAAAATTCGTGAAAAGAACGGCTCTGGAGAAGAAGGCAAAAAATAAATCAAAAATCCCTAATTTTAGGGATTTTTTTGTTTAAAATCACCCATTTTGCACATACTAGATTGGTATGAATTTAAAATCTTCAAAACAAAAACGCAAATTTAAGGTTGGTTTATGTTTAAGCGGTGGTGGCACGCGGGGGTTTTCTTTTATGGGTGCTTTTAAGGCTTTTGAGGATAACGGTATTGAATTTGATGCCGTAGCGGGCACAAGCGCCGGAAGTTTGTTTGGGGCTCTTTATGCAAGCGGTTTAAAATATGAAGAGATGTACAGCCTTACATATAACATAAAAAATAGTGATTTTAAGCACTCTAAACTAGGTTTTTTGCCTTCCAGTTTAGATAGATTACAGCAAATTATTAAGGAAGTTTTGCCCGTTAGCAGAATTGAAGAACTAAATATGCCTTATTATGCTGTTGCGGTAGATTTAAAAACCGGAAACGAAATACATTTTAACGAAGGCTTAATTTCAAAAGTTGTTACGGGCAGTTGCGCCATACCGGGCGTTTTCTTACCCGTTAAATATAGGGATATGACCTTAATAGACGGCGGTGTTAGCAACAACATTCCTGCCGATGTGCTAAAAAGCCACGGTTGTGATTTTGTTATAACCATAGACTGCAATTGTTCACGCGGTGGCGGAACTAACAGCAAAAACTTTTTAACACAGTTTACAACCAGCATAGGAATTATGATGGTAAACAACTCCAAAAGAGGAATAAAATGCAGTGATATTATCATTTGTCCAGAATTAAAACGCTTTAAATCGTTGAAAATAAACGGAAAAAATGATATGATAAAGGAAGGGTATAGGGCAACTATGGCTTTAATGCCCGAAATAAAAAAACTTTTTGCGGGCAAATATAAAAAACAATAATGGAAAATTCACAAAAGAAAAAGATAATAATTTCATTTATAATTTTAGCCATTTTATCAGTGGTTGCAATTTTTGCACCTCCAATAAACACTTGCATAGAAAATGCACTAGAAAATTGTAATATTGTTTACAGCGCAAACAATTTAATAGTTCATTTTATTTCAGTGGGGCAGGGCGATGCCATGGCAATTAATTTGCCAGATGGAAAAGTTGTGCTGATAGACACTGGCCCGCAAGATGTTAATGTTGATTACACTGATTATATTTTAACCAATGTTTTAAACAACAGAGTGAATAAACAAATAGATTATTTAGTGTTAACGCACGCCGATGCCGACCATGTTGGCGGAACGGTGAGGCTGTTACAAAATTTTAATGTTAAAAACATATTTTTGCCAGAATTTGATAGCAAAACTGAAATTTATAACCAAATTTTGCAAGAGGTTGCCAGAAAGGACTATACAATTTTAAAAAGCGAAGATGGGAAAATTATTTCAGGCAGAGATTATACATTTACATTCTTTGGGCCATTTAGCAATGTAAGCAGTAATGAAAACTGCCCAGTTATTAAGTTGGAATGTTACAACAAAAGCTTTTTGTTTACGGGAGATATAACTTTTGAGCAAGAGAACGAGTTGTTGGCAAATTATTCTGGCGAAATAAAGGCGGATGTTTTAAAGGTGGCACATCATGGTAGCAAAACTGCAAGTTCAAAAAGTTTTATCAGCAAAGTTCTGCCTAAATATGCCGTGGTTTCATGTGGCAAAAACATTTACGGGCACCCAACCGACACCGTTTTTAATAATTTTTACGATTTCGGTATTGATTTATTGCGCACCGATTTAATTGGTAACATTGTTTTTAAAGTGAATAGCGATGGCGAATTAAACCTTTATAGTGGGCAAATTTATTTCAGCAATTTGCGATTAGATATAAGATATTTCATATTAATTTTTGATTTCATTTTAATAGCTTCTGTGATTATAAGCGCAATTAAAAAATTAAAAAACAACAAGATTTATAAAAAATAGTTGTAAAAAACATCAATATTTGTTAAACTTAAAATAATAGGGGTGCTTTATGAACAATTATGTAATTGTTAGTTTGAAAGATGATTTGGCAAAACAAATGGCAAAAAAAGTGGCATCAATTTTAAAATTAAATTATGTAGATGCCAACTCGCGTTTTGATGATTTGTTAATTGCCAGTATTGATGCGCCTACAATTTTGGTGGATGAAAGTTTGCAGGAAAAAGAAACTGAAATAATTTGCGAACTTGCCAATTTAAACGATGTTGTGGTGGGTATAACCAACGAGATGTTTTTATCTAACGAAAACTATAAAAATTTTGCTAATAGCAAAATTGTGCTTATAACGGTGGAAAATCTTAAAAAAATTAATCAAAATATTCAAAATTTTATAAAAAACCTTGCATCATTAGGTGTTAACGAAGATGTTTCAGAGGAACAACTTGCAAAAATGTTAAAAAATCTTTAAAATTTATGCATAATAAAAAAACATTTTCACAATATAACATTGTAAGGCGTATGCCTTACGTTTGAGAGATAGTTCTATGCTCTTAAAAAATTGCAATATTTGTTTTAAATTGATAATTTAAACCTATTTGGTTAAAAATTTAATTTAAAATGTATCTACTTTTAAATTATTTGATGAAATAAAATTAAACAATTTAAAACTTAGATGATTTGCAGTTTCGAGTGTAAAAAACGTCTCTCTTTTTTATGTAAATGGCATAGAAAAAAAACTCGCACAATGCGAGTTTTTTAAATATAAGCAAATTTTAACGTTTACTGAATTGTGGAGCCTTACGTGCTTTGTGCAAACCGTATTTTTTACGCTCTTTCTTCCTTGCATCGCGGGTTACAAAACCTGCCTTTTTAAGTTCAGGGCGAAGTTCTGGCCTAAATTCAATAAGTGCCCTTGTTATGCCATGGCGCAATGCACCAGCTTGACCAGATTTTCCACCACCATAGATGTTTGCTGTAACATCAACACTGGTTAAAGTGTCGGTTAAAACAAGCGGTTGTTTAACAATGGTTTTTAAGGTTTCTAGGTCAAAATATTCATCCAAACTTTCGCCATTAACGGTAATTACACCGGTGCCAACAGTTAAACGAACGCGTGCAACAGAGCATTTTCTTTTGCCTGTGCCTTGGAACTCTTGCGCTTTGCCTTTAACAGCCTTTTTAGCTGGCTTTTTGGCAGGAGCTTTTTTAGTTTCTACCTTTTCTTCAACTTTTTTTGCAGATGCTTTGGTTTCTGCTTTAGCTTCTGTTTTTGCAGATGCCCTTGCGGTTTTTGCGGGCTTTTCTGCTTCAACTTTTTCAGTTTTAGCGGTTTTGGTTGTTCTTGTTGTAGCTTTCTTTTCTGTTTCTGCTTTAACTGTTTTAGTTACAGCCTTTTTTGCAGACTTTTCCTCTTTTGCTTCTTCAACCTTTGTGGTTTTTTTAGTTTCAGCCATTAGTTTTTACCTCCGTTCCAGATTTCTGGTTTTTGTGCTTGATTGTTGTGTTCAGCACCTTTATAAATGTGGCAGTGTGTTGCCATTTTTCTGCCTAAACTGTTTTTAGGTAACATGCCTTTAATTGCACGCATTAGGGCAACATCACTTTTTTCTGCCATCATAGTTTTGTATTGGGTTAGGTGCAAACCAGATTGATAGCCAGAATAACGTTTAAAGTATTTTTGTTCCATCTTTCTGCCAGTTAGCACTAATTTATCGCTATTAATAATAATAACATTATCGCCACAGTCAACGTTAGGGGTGAAGGTTGGTTTGTGCTTGCCACGAAGTATCATAGCAGCTTCAGAGGCAACTCTACCCAAAACCTTGCCATCGGCGTCTATAATATACCACTTTTTTTCAACAGTGGCTGGTTTTGCCATAATTGTTTTCATTCTATATCTCCTTAATTTTCGTTTTCTTTTTGGGGATTTGTCAGTCAACTTGCTTGACAGATAAATTCTCCTTAATATATTTGTGCGCCTTTTTATTTCGCGTTCAAAGGCCATTAAGCAACCTTTCCGTGTGGTAGAAAAATTGCCTAATTTAAGCAATACTTTATTAGTATAAATAAATTTAATATAATTGTCAATAGTTTTTTAAAAGTTTTTTGGCTTCAATTTGTTTGTTTTAATGCGGATGAAAATATATAATTAGGTTATGGATTTTAGTTATATTTTAAAAACGCACGAAATTGACAAGAAAAAATTAAAAAATTATGGGTTTAGCGTAAAAAAAGATGAGTTTTTGCTGGATTTGCCTATAGAAAACGAGGATTTTATTGCAAAAATTAGCCTAAATGAAAGCGAATTTAAAGTTGAGCTTTTTGATGTTAATTTTGGCGAAATGTATGAAATGATAAACGTTAACAATTTTGATAGTGGCTTTGTTTCTGGCTTGCGCGCGCAAATTGAACAAATTGTTGAAGATATTGTGAAAAATTGCCTTATAAACACAAATATGCGTAGCCAGGTTATAGATGAGATTGCAAAAAAATATGGGGTTCAACCAGAATATCCGTGGGCGGAATATCCAAATTTTTGCACCTTTAAAAACCCGTCAAGCAAAAAGTGGTTTGCGCTAGTTATGGATATAGGGGCAGATAAACTTGGCCTTAAAGATAAAACCTTAGTTAGTGTAATCAACCTAAAATTGCCAGCAGAAGAAATTTTAAGCCTAATAAACAACAAATTTATTTTTCCAGCCTACCACATGAACAAAAAATATTGGGTAACCGTGCTTTTAAACAAGGCTACCACAAAACAAAAACTTTTTAATTTAATAGATAAAAGTTACAACATAGTTGCTAAAAAATAACCCCCCCCCAAAAAAAAAGGTTTATTTTTTAAAATAGTAGCAAAATTTTTTAATTTTTAATAATTTTTGAAAAATTATTGATATTCAACATTCAGTAAGTAAAGGTGCTCGGGCTTGGCGGTGTGCTTGCTTTTGTAGCCATTAAATAGGGCAGATTTAACTTCGGCATAATTTAATTTGTGCTTGCCAATTTCTAGCATTGTGCCAACAATATTGCGCACCATTTTGTATAAAAACCCGTTGCCAGTGATGTAAAAATTTAGGCACAAGCCATCTCGCACCAAGCGAGCGGAATATATTGTGCGGATTGTGCTTTCATTAACGCCGCCGCTTGCACGAAAGCCAATAAAATCATGCTCACCGCAAATAAGTTTGCAAAACTTTTGCATTAATTTAATGTCAACATCTGGGCTAACTTGCAGTGCGTTAGAGTAAAGTGGCAAACTAACATTGCTTAAATACATTTTATATAAATATGTTTTTCTTTTAGCAGAAAAGCGCGCGTGCAACTCTGTTTTAACAAGGCTTAAAACTTTAATATCTTCAGGCAAAAGCCCGTTAAGCGAATAAATAAACTTAGCGGGGTCTAACTCCTTTTCAGTTTCAAAATGCACGGGCTGAAAGTAGGCAGAAACCCCCGCATCAGTGCGCCCACTTGCAGTGCAATTAACTTCATGGCGCAGTAAAATTTGCAGTTTTTCTTCTAAAACCTGCTGAATTGTAACCGCCTTTTCCTGCCTCTGCCAGCCAGAATAATTTTTGCCATCATACTGCACAATCATTAAATATCTCATAAAACAAGCATAACACAAAAACATATTATTTCAAAATATTTGATTTAAATTTGTTTTGAAATTTAATACAAATGGGGTAAAATGGAAGATATTAAAAGGAGTTTTATGAAAAAACTTACAGTTGATGGAAATTTTGCGGCCGCTAACATTGCTTATATGTTTAACGAGTCTGCTGTTATATATCCAATTACGCCATCCAGCCCTATGGCTGAGGATTGCGACCAATTTGTGTACGAAAACAAGCAAAACATTTTTAGAAACAACCTTGTTTTAACCCAAATGCAAAGCGAAGCCGGTGTTGCAGGTGCGGTGCATGGCAGTTTAATTGCCGGCAGTAAAACCACAACATTTACTTCCAGCCAGGGCCTTCTGCTAATGATACCCAACATGTACAAAATTGCGGGCGAAGGTTTGCCAACCGTGTTTTATGTTTCTGCACGCAGTGTTGCCACGCATGCGCTTAACATTTTTTGTGATTACAGCGATATTTATGCCTGCCTTAAAACTGGCTTTAATGTTGTGTGCTGTTCTAATGTGCAAGAGGTTAACGACCTTGCCATTGCGTGCGAGTTGGCAAGCCTTAAATCATCCACACCATTTATTTGCTTTTTTGATGGCTTTAGAACGAGCCACGAACTTTCCACAATTTATGTAACCGAACTAGAGGACCTTAAAAAGATTGTTTCCGAGCAAGATTTTGCCGAGTAAAAAAGTCGGGCAATTAATAACCACGAGC
>CANQZB010000037.1 GCA_947628195.1 uncultured Clostridia bacterium
CTGGAAGCACATCCTTGTTAGTGTTTATGTCATCCGTGGGCGTGGTTATGAATGTGGATAAGCAAACGGCTAAAGAGATTGTGTCAAACAAAATAAAGTGATTTTTCATATATTCATATATGAAATATAAAAAAAATAATAAATTTATTATACATGGTGGCAAGCAGTTACATGGTGAAGTTTTTGTTCAAGGGTCTAAAAACGCCAGTTTGCCCATAATGTCTGCCTGCTTGCTTTCAAAAGAAAAGATTGTTTTAAAACACATTCCAGATATTGTGGATGTTCATAATATGATTTTAATATTAAAAAAGTTGGGGGTTAAAATTATTAAAAGGAATGGAAACCTATATATAAATTCCCAACAAGCAAATGGCGAAAAATTGGATTGTAAACTTGCCAAAACAATGCGTTCTTCGCTTTTTTTGCTCGGCTCAATGTTATCTCGTTTTAAAACCGCAACAATTACAGCGCCCGGAGGGTGCAAAATAGGCAAAAGGCCCATAGATATTCATATTCAAGCATTAAAAAAATTGAATGTTAAAGTTTTTAATGATGGAGAGCTTATCCATTTTGACGCCAGCAAGGCAAAAGCTTCGAAAGTAAAATTAAGGCTTGCAAGTGTTGGGGCAACAGAAAACATTATTCAATTTTCATCTCTTCTTGAAGGTAAAACGGTTATTGAAAACCCCGCCAAAGAGCCTGAAGTGGTTGATTTGGCAAATTTTTTAAATTCAATGGGTGCCAAAATTACAGGGGCCGGCACCAACAAAATAACAATATATGGTGTAAAAAGTTTATATGGTACAATATATACCCCGGCGGGAGATAGGATTGCAACGGGCACAATTTTAATTGCAGTGGCTTTTGCTGGGGGAAAAGTGGAAATAAAAAATTCAATTCCAGAACAAAATGAAAAATTGTTGCAAATTTTGGTTAAAATGGGTTGTAAAATAAAAATAAAAAATGATATAATAACAATATCTAAAACTTCTTCACTTAAATCAGTGGGCGAAATTGCAACCGGCTATTATCCAAATTTCCCAACCGATTTGCAATCTATGATGTTGGCGCTATCTTGCGTTGCATCGGGCAAAACTTGCGTGAGTGAAAACATTTTTGAAAATCGCTTTTTAACAATACCGGAACTGGAAAAAATGGGCGCAAACATAACCAAAATTCACGAAAAGCAAGTTGTTGTTAATGGAGTAAAAATGCTAACTGGTGCAAAAGTAAAGGCTTTAGATTTACGAGGTGGCGCAAGTTTGGTTTTGGCAGGGCTTTATGCAAAAGGTGTAACTGAAGTTAGCAATGCCCATTTTATAGATAGAGGTTATGACCATTTGGAAGATGTTTTAACTAAACTTGGTGCAGACATAAGAAGAATATGAAAAAAAGAGTAATAACAATTTCAATTATAAGCACTATATTGCTAGCAATTATTATCACGCTGGCTGTTTTATTCGGCGCGGTTTTTTGTTTAAAACATCAAAATGTGGTTTTTGTTTCAGATGAAGACAAGGCCGAAATTTTATTACAATATAATGAAATAACAAATGAAGAAACTATTGCACAAGATATTATAAAAACTGCAAAATTAAAGGCTAATCAGTCCATTTTTAAACAAAACATAGCATTAGCAACACAAAACATTGAAAAAGCATATCCTTACATCAAAGTTAGCAAAATAACTGCGGTATCTATAAACACGTTTGAAATAAGGCTAAAAGCCCGTTATGAAATGTTTTGTTATAAGTTAGCAGAAAATAAATTTTTAGTTTTGGATGAAGATTTAAAAGTTTTAAAAATAGAAGATACTCAAAAAGAAGGTTTAATATTTATTAAAAGTGAAAAAGTAAAAGAAACTCTTAATAAAGATAATCTATTCAACGTTGAAGAAATAAGCAAAAATTTTTTAAATGTATCCGATAGTGTTGAAGAAGGCGATTTTGTAGGCACTGAATACTATCAAAACATTTTTTCTAATTTATATGCGTCAATATATAAAACAGTTAAGCTTAAAGATGAAGAAGGCAACCTAAATTATGTTGAAAGGGGCGATATTAAAAACTTAATTGAAAGCGTGGAGTTTAAATTGGGCTATTCTTATGAAAGAATGGTGTTAACCCTAAATTATTCATGCCAAAATGAAAGTTATAACTTCGTTTTGGATATAGTAAAACCCAATGAAAATTTAGAACATAAAATTAACCTATGCTTTTCATCTTTGCCAACTTTAATAGAAAATGGTAAGCAATCTGGCACATTAAGATATTATTACAATGAAAATCATGAAGAGGTTTGTGAGTTTTTCTCGCCAAGTTTGCTTCCATAAATTGTGTATTTTAATGCCAGAAGCAACAAAATATTGTTGTGTTATATAAAAAATAAAAAAACTTTTAATATTTCAAATAATAATTGAAAAATTATTTGACTTTTTTTTGCCCTTTTTTTATAATAAATACAAATTTGGGGGAAATGTGCTAAACAAAATAAAATATGTTTTAGATATTGGTTCATCTGCAATCAGGCTTATGGCAACCACCTGTTTTGGCAAAATTCCACGTGTTATTGCGGAAGAGGATATTTTATATGACGGCTTTATGGATGGCGAATTTCTTTCAGTAGGCCAGTTAGATGAAGTTTTGCAAGAACTTATAGCTAAAATGGCGGATAAATTAAAAAAGCCAATAAAATCAATTGTGGTTGGTGTGCCGGCAGAGTTCAGCAAATGCGTTTGCAAGCGTATTTCTCGTAAATATGTTGAATTACATAAAATTTTAAATTCGGATATTGTTGATTTATATGAGAGCAATGCCGATTTTAACGATAGTGCAGATTACGCCGTTATAAATTATAGCCCTATGCAGTTCGTTTTGGATGACAACGTTAAAACTCTTTCGCCCGTAAATAAAAAAACAAGCAGTTTAGTGTTAGACGCCAGTTACATTTTGGCAAAAAAATCATTCATAAACTTGTTTACTGAAAAATTTAATGCTCTTGGAATAGAAAATGTTGAATTTATATCTTCGCCTTTGGGTCAGGCTATGAATTGCTCTGCGGAAAACGCAGTGAGTAAACCGTTCGCGGTGGTGGATGTGGGGCATATTACCACAAGTGTTGCAATTTTTAAAGGTGAAGGGCTTGCCTTATTAAGTTCATTTTCAATGGGTGGCGGGCATATTTCAAGTGATATTATGCAAGTGCTGGGGTTAAATTTTAAAGATGCCGAACTTATTAAAAGGAAAGTTATTTTAACCATTGATTGCAATAAAAACGATTATTACGAAGCTTGTTATAAAGGCAATTTAATTAAAGCGCCAATTAATATCACAAATCAAGTTGTTAAAAGCAGAATAGAAATTATTGCAAAAGTTGTTGGCGATATTTTATCAATAGATGATGTTTTTAAGGATATTGACATTTACTTAACTGGCGATGGAATTGCTAATTTTAAAGGCGTTAAAAACATTTTAAAAGATACAACCGGGCTAACCGTTTATGAATATAAAAATCAGTTCGATAACACATCAAATAAATTTCAAACATCTAAAACAGGTTTAGTTAAACTTGCAGAAATTGCAGTGTAAAGGAGGAATTATGGATAATTTAGATTTTACAAGTTCAGTTTGTAACATTAAGGTGGTAGGCGTTGGCGGTGGTGGTAACAATGCCATTAATCGTATGGTTGCTTCTGGCATTAAGGGTGCGCATCTAATTGCTGTAAACACCGATTATCAAGATCTGCAAAAATCTAATGCTGACGAAATTATTCAAATTGGTGCTAAATTAACAAAAGGTTTGGGCGCAGGCTCTAATCCGGAAATTGGCAAGGCGGCAGCTGAAGAGAGTGAAGAAGAGCTTAAAAAGATGCTTCAAGGCACAGACTTGTTGTTTATAACAACCGGCTTAGGAGGTGGCACTGGTAACGGCGCAGCACCAGTTATTGCCAGATTAGCACACGAAATGGGCATTTTAACAATAGGCGTTGTTACAAAACCGTTTAAATTTGAAGGCCCTAAACGCGCGGCTAATGCAGCACAAGGCATTGAAGAAATGCGTAAGTATTGCGATAGCCTTGTTGTTGTGCCTAACGAAAGATTGTACACCATATTTAAAAAAGATGTTTCTTTTGTTGATGCATTTAGATATGCAGATGATGTTTTGCATCAAGCTATAAGAGGCGTTAGTGAATTAATTTCCGTGCCTGGGCTTATTAATTTGGACTTTGCAGATGTTTCAACAATTATGCGTAACAAGGGCATTGCTCACATGGGCATTGGTAAAGGCAGAGGGGCAAACAAAACAATAGAGGCTGTGCGTCAAGCGGTTACAAGTCAACTGCTAGAAACCAGCATTGAAGGTGCAACTGGCATTCTTATAAATATCACCGGCGGTAAAGATTTAACCTTAAGTGAAGTATATGAAGCGGTTGATTTAGTTCGCGATGTTGCAGATAAAAACTGCAATATAATTTTCGGTGCAAAAATTAACAATGAAAGCAGTGGCGAAACAGAAATAACAGTTATCGCCACAGGTTTTGATAAAGATGAAACGAAAAAGATAGAGGAAGTGCCTAATTTTAACGAAAACAGGGCAGATTTTAGGCCTTTTGTTAACCCTCAACCTGCCGAACAGGACAATTCTTCAGTTCCAAACACTGCCGAAGCCGTTCAACAAGAAGCCAATAACGAAGAGCCTGAACAACCTCAAAGTGAGGATAAGGTTGAGGATATTTCAATTTCCTCAAATCCGCGTTATGTAGATGATAGCGATATTCCTCCGTTCCTCCGCAAATTAAGAAAATAAAAAAGACCTAATGGTCTTTTTTTATATTATTTAAAATGTTTATTCATTAATTTTTCAAATAGGGCAACTGCAAAGTACATAAAACTTGCCAACACGCATAGAACTACTGTTGCAGTCATCACTAGGTTAAGATTAAATACTTGGCCACCATAAATTAATAAGTAACCCAACCCGGCACGGCTAACCAGATATTCGCCCATTATTGCGCCTATCCAGCTTAAGCCGACATTCACTTTTAGGGTGGAAACTATATCTTTTAAGGAAGATGGCAATATAAGTTTGAAAAATATTTGAATTTTGTTTGCACCTAGCGATTGCGCCAGTGCAATTAATTGTTTATCGCAGTTTGTAAATGCATTTAAAATGTTTAAAATTGTAACAATTACAACAATTAAAATGCACATAAATATAATGGCTTTGCTACCAGCGCCAAACCATATAATTATTATTGGGCCAAGAGCAATTTTTGGAAGAGAATTTAACACAACTATATAGGGTTCGGCCACATTTCTTAAAAACGAGCTATACCATAAAATAAACGCAACTAAAAAGCCTATACCCGTGGCAATTGCAAAACCAATTAAGGTTTCGTTCAAGGTAATTGTAGAATGATAAATAAGTTCTCCGCTATTCCATAAATCTTTTAAAGTTTTTACTATTTTAGATGGACTTGAAAAGAAGAAGGAACTTATTATTTCATATTTTGTTAGGAATTCCCATGCAAGAAGTAGGGCAATAAGCAATGATATTTGAGTAATTACAACAACTATTTTTTTTATTCTGTATTTTTTTAAATAGTCATAGTGAGCTTTGCTAAATTTTATCTTGTTTTTCATTTTGTATTTCCTGCCAAATAACATCAAATAACTGTTTAGCTTTATCTGTTTTCCTGCGTTCAAACGGAGTTAAATTTGCATCAAAATCCAATTTGTGAATAGCCTTTATTCTGCCTGGGCGTGCAGTTAAAACATATATTTTATCTGACATACTTATTGCTTCCTGAATATCGTGCGTAACCAGCACGGCTGTTTTATGCTCTTTTTTAATAATATCATATATATCATCGCATAATTCAAGCCTTGTTTGATAATCTAACGCACTAAAAGGTTCGTCTAAAAGAAGCAAACGGGGTTTAAGGGCAAGTGTTCTAATCAAAGCAACACGCTGACGCATACCTCCGCTCAACTCAGCTGGGTGCTTTTTTAAAAAGTCCTTCAAACCATATTTTTTTGCCAATTCTAGCGCGTAATTTTTTCTGTTTTTATCCAGTTTTTTATTAAGTTCTAAACCAAATAATATATTTTTTTCAATCGTTCTCCAGGGCAGAAGATTGTCGCGTTGAAACATGTAGCCTATAACACCATCTTTCGGATTGGGGGATTTATCTGCGACTTCAACTTCTCCGCTTGTTGGCTTAATTAAGCCTGTTATGATAGATAAGATTGTGGTTTTGCCACATCCAGACGGACCAACAATTGACACAAACTCTTCATTTTTAACATCTAAATTGATGTTGTCTAATGCCAATGTTTCGCTATCCAAACTCTGATAAATTAAAGTAATGTTTTTTAAATTAACCAGTTCATTCATTGTACAATTTTGTTGCAAACCGTGTATCTACGGCTTTAGCATAAGCAACATTGCCATGCAGTTCACCAGCGTTATCTATAATTTGATGTAACATATTCCATGAACTTTCACTTAAAAGGAAGTTGTCTGCATAGGCGCCAATGCGTTTATAATTCTTTACACTTGCAAGAATTAATTCATCGCTTGTGTCTAAAAACGACTTTTTTAAAGATGCAACAATTTGCTCATCGTTTGCTTGCATTAAATAATCATAACCTCTTTTTAAAGCGCGCATAAATTTATCTACTTTTTCGCTGTTAGAGTTGAGATATTTTTTGTTTGCAACAAAGCAGGTGTAAGGCACATCTTTAACTTCATCTCCAAGTGCTGCAACATTTACATAGGCATCATCTTCAACTGTTTGGCTTGCAACAGGGTCAAACATAGTAACATAATCGCCAGTTCCGCCCAAGAATGATGGAACGGTTAGATTGAAATCGATGGCAGTATCCAGAATAACATCTGCACCTGAGCCTACTGCGCCGGTAGTTAAATCGTAATTTTGTTCCAAAATGTATTGAAGAGTCATGGCTGGCATTCCGCCTCTTCGCCCGGCAATTATATATTTGCCTTTCAATTTGCTCCAATCAAAAGGTGTTGTATTAATAGGGTCGTTGCTTCTTCCTATTAAAAATGAACCATCACAAGCTGTAAGCTGGGCAAATATCATTGGAGCTTCTTCAAGCCCGCCATTGTTTGTGTAAATTACACTTTCTGGGCCCATCAAACCAATATCTGCCGAATTCGATGTTAATGCGGACATAACTGTGTTGCTTCCGCTCGCAGTAGAAATTTCAATTTCCAGCCCTTCGTCAGCAAAATAGCCATTGTTAATGGCAACATAAAGTGGGGCATAGAAAACAGAGCGAGTTACTTCACTTATGCGTAATTTGTTTTCATTTTTTTCGCCACAAGCTGTTAGCATAACAGAAAACGCACAGATGAACATAACTAATAAAATAGAAATTTTTTTCATTTGTCTCCTTTTTGGAAGTTTTATAGTGGTTTAATTCCTTCCATATTTCATAATATGGGCTTATAAAAAAATGGTTAAAATTTTAATAAAAAAGTTAAAAAATAGTTGCCAAAATTCAATTTGTTTGTTAATATTAATAAGTATTAGAGGTTTTTATGGCTAAAAATGATAGATTTTTTAAAATTTTATTTGCTTTTCAAATTGCTCTGCTTCCAATGGTGATTTTTGCTTATTTGTTTATGCCACTTTGGGCAATGGGCTTATTTATTGCTGGCATTTTGTTAGTTAAAATTTGGCTTGAACTTTACAAAAACAAAATTAGCTTTGCGCACACTGTAATTGATTCCATTGGCAGTATATTAACTTTTGGCACTTTGCTTATTTTGTTTGCAGTAACAGGCCTTTTAAGCAAACCGCTTACAATTATATCTCTTGTGTTTATAGTTTTGTTTAACTTGCTAATTTTGGCGTTGTTTAACCACAATATGCCAGAATTTATCGATGCAGTGGACTATTGTTATATGCTTTTTGAATGCTTAACTTTGGCTTCTTTTGTTGTTTTGACATTCAATTATCCAACTATTGCCAACATCGGTTTGTTTGCAATTTTGCTAACAACATTGGTTTCAGTATGCTATAAAATCTATTATTCTGTGCGTTACACTAAAATTAATGATATTTTTAGGCGTAAAAAATAAATTTGCCTATTGACATATTTAAAAATTTATGATATTATTAATAATAGGAGATGAAATATGAGCACTTTATTATTTGATAGTCCGTTGGAATACTTACTTCGTTACACTGTTATTTCCGGCATTATTGTAGCCATTATTGGTATGGCAATCTGTTTAATGGCCAAAAGAATAACTATGGCAGTAAGGAAGCAGGACGAAATAAGCAAACAAGATAAATTGTATGTAGGTTTGTTATTTACTGGCATTGCACTTATTTTAATTGGCATGATAATTATGGCTTTGCCTATTGAAGCTACTGCCTATAGGGCCTAGTTATGCAACATTATTTTATAGATAAA
>CANQZB010000038.1 GCA_947628195.1 uncultured Clostridia bacterium
GAAAGTTTTGTGTTTATGTTGTATTTGCCGTTCTTTTGCTGAGGCATGCACCCGCACACAACAATTATTTTATTAGGATTATCTTTTTTTAATTTTTTTAATGCAACAATATTGTTATATGCCCTATCTTCAGCGCCCTCACGTATGCAACAAGTGTTAAACACAACCACATCAGCCTGTTCGGGGCTATCTATTTCCATCATGCCAAGCGAAGACAAAATACCGCGAATTTTTTCGCTTTCATGCACATTCATTTGGCAACCATAGGTTACTACATTATAAGTTTTGCCTTGAAAATATTCCATATTGATAATTATAATATAAATTGCGTCAATTTTCAACTAAATTTTAGCAAATTACTAATTAAATTTTACTTTTTGCAAACAATAAAGATATGGAAAAACCGCACAGAAGTCTCATTAAAAAGGTTTTATTAATATTTTGTTTGTTTTTAGCAATGTCTTTTTTATTGTTCGTTGGGTCTATTGCGGTTATTTACAATAGTTATGAATTAGATATTAATAGATTAACCAGCACAAATAACGGAGTGAAAGTTTATTCGTCGAGCATGACTGACACCACCCTATATAATACAAACAGATCTATTATTGAAATAGAAACATTGCCTGATTATGTTGTCAAAGCTTTTGTAGACACCGAAGATAAAAGGTTTTTTAGCCATAACGGATATGATATTAAAAGAATTTTAAAAGCGGGACTTGTAAATTTAACAACCAAATCCAAAAGCCAGGGGGCTTCCACAATAAGCCAACAACTTATTAAAAATGCCTTGCTTACAAACGAAAAAACTTATAGCAGAAAACTTAAAGAAATAGTTTTGGCAGTAAAAATGGAAAAAAAATTTAGCAAAAATGAGATATTGGAAATGTATCTTAATACCATTTATTTCGGGTCAAACGCATACGGAATTGAGAACGCAAGCAAAGTGTATTTTAATAAATCTGCAAAAGATTTAACCTTAAACGAAACGTGCGTTTTAGTGGGTTTGATAAAATCTCCGGCAAAATATTCACCTAAAACCAACTATAACAATGCAATTAATAGAAGGAATGTTGTTGCAAAATTGTTATACGATAACGGCGATATAAGTTTGGAAGATTATAACGATGTTTTGAACAGCGCCATAGAAGTTGCAAAATTAAACGAATCGGACCAAGCTTATGAAAAGGAAGCGATTTATGAGGCGTGTAATTTATTGAACATAAGTGAACGGGAATTGATTAACAGAAAATATCAAATAATTACATATAAAGATGACGAATTACAAAATCAATTAAAAAAAAGCCATTATGATGAAGTTTGTGCATTAAACGAAAATTTGGATAGCCTTTCCATTGTTGCTAATAACGATGGCAAAATTATAGCATATTATGTCAATAGCGATTATAATTTGCACGATATGAAAAGACAACCCGCTTCTACCCTTAAACCATTGGCGGTGTATATGCCGTGCATAATACACAATATACTGTCGCCGTCAACATTGATATTAGATGATGAAATTAATTATAACGGCTTTTCGCCTAAAAATGCAGATGATAAATATCATGGGTATGTTTCAACTAGGCTTGCCCTTTCTAAATCCTATAACATTCCGGCTGTTAAAGCGCTGGACTTTGTTGGGGTTAACAAAGCAAAGGAATGTTTGCTAGATTTTGGAATTAATATTTCCAAAAGTGATTTGAATTTAAGTTTGGCGTTGGGCGCTGTTAAAAATGGCGTAAGTTTAATTCAGTTATTAAACGCTTATTCAATTATATCAAATATGGGCGTAAATAAAGGCTTGACATTTATTGATAAAATTCTAGACGAAAAAGGCAATATTGTTTATAATTCTCAAAACTTTAGCGAAAAAATTTTTAAAGATGAGGATTGCTTTTTACTGACAGATATGTTAAAGGATACTGCCAAAACTGGCAGTGCGAAACGCTTAAATTCCCTTAACCTACCTGTAGCTTGCAAAACTGGCACTGCTTCTAATGGCAAAGAAAATACAGATTTATACAATATTGCGTATACAAGCGAACACACTATGTTATCCTGGGTTTCGTGCATTAAAAATAACAAATTGCCGGCAAATTTGTATAGTTCAGTGCTTCCAACTGAGATAAACAAGCAAATTTTAAGCAATTTATATGATGATCATAAGCCTGCCGATTTCGTATGCCCTTCTGGAGTTAGTAAAATGCCATACGACTTGATTGAATATGAAAATAATCATCATATTGTTGCACCTGCAACAAATTTAGAGAGATTTATTGCTTACGATTACTTTAAAAATGATAATCCGCCGAAAGTTAATACAAGTTTAAAAGATTTAGGCTTGAATGTTAATCTTAACAAAAACGGAGCGAATATTAGTTTTTATGCAAAACCAGATAAAACTTATTATTTATACAAAATAACGGATAATAAAGAGTTGATTAACTTATATCAAAACAAAACTGGCGTTGTGGAATATGTAGATAATAATGTTTTTCATTTTTCCGAAATATCATATCTTTTGACCGATGGCGATAAAGAAGATATGATTGCAATTAAACCGAAAGATTATTTAATTAACTTGCTAAATAATGAGGTTAAAACCGGCAAAAAGAAGTGGTATGTATAATTTTTAAACCTACTCTACCGTAACGCTTTTTGCCAAGTTGCGAGGCATATCGGGGTTTAAATTGCGCTCTATTGCCACATAATAGCTTATCATTTGAAAAGGTATTATAGAATATATCGGCAAATAACAACTGTCAACTTCTAAATTCTGCAAAAATCTTTCAAAGGCAAGAACCTTGCCTCCCCTAGATTCTATTTCGTTAATTGCTGTTTTTAATTTTTCGGCATTGTTTGAGCTGTTTAGTGCCAAAACAATGCTTTTGTTATCTATAAGTGATAAAGTGCCGTGTTTCAGTTCCCCAGAATAAATAGGCAAAGTGAAAATGTAATCAATTTCCCTAATTTTAAGGCTGGCTTCAACAAGGGTTAAATAATCTATGTCTTTGCCGATTAGTATTATTTTGTCTAGCGAATTGATTTGCTCCACAATATCTTGTATATTTAAATTTTTTATGTAATTTTCAATTTTGTTGGAAAAATCTATAATGTTTAATTTGTAGTTCTTATTTGATAACACTTTATAGATATAAGCGAAAATGAATACCTGACAGCAATAAGTTTTTGTGCTGGCAACCGCCATTTCTTTGTTGGCTTTTGATAATATTATATAGTCTGCAAATTTTGTTAAAGTGCTTTTGCTTTCATTGGTTATTATCAACAATTTGCCCTTTAGTTGTTTGATTTTTTCCGCAGCCTTCAAACAATCGGCGGTTTCCCCGCTTTGACTTACTATAATATGTAAATGATTTTTTGATATTTCCTTTGAAACTTGATAGTTTGATGCTAATTCACATACTGTGTTGTAACCCAATTCTTTAAATAATTCGTTACCAATTAAGCACGAATTGTACGCCGTTCCGCAACCAATAAAAGTAATATCTTTAATATGCTTAAAGATTTTTAAAAAATCCACATCGCATATATTTTCATAAGTTTTTCTTATCGCAAATGGAGTTTCATATATCTCTTTCAACATATAGTGCTTAAAATTGCCAAGAGATAATTGCTTAATGCAGTTGTTATGTGTATGTAATTGAATTACCATTTAAGTTTGTTACAATATTATCCTTAATTTTAATTATGTCATAATCCTGTAAAGAATAAAGGTTGCCGGAAGGCAGGCTTGATATGTCGCTAGAAATATAAATGCCATCGTCCGAAACCAACAAATTTAAAGGGCTAAATTTCTTAACTAGGTATATGGTTTTATCCACGCAACCTATTATTAAAGCGAAACTGCCTTCTAATTGGTTAAATAGATTTTTAACTTTGTTATCACTATCCCCTTTTATAGATGTTAAAAGGTTTGCAATTACTTCAGTATCTGTGTTTGAATAAAATTTAACCCCGGATTTTTTTAAGGCCCTTTTTAAGGTATCTGCATTGTCTATAATGCCATTATGCACCACTGTAAAGGCTTTATCGTAAGAAATATGCGGATGAGTGTTTTTAAGGTTCACCTCGCCATTGGTCGCCCATCGTGTATGGCCAAATGCTATATTGCACTTTATGTTGGGCTTTTCTAAGTTTTCTAACGCCCCAACTGCTTTTACAATTTTTAGTGCATTTTTTGTGTAATATGCTATACCGCAAGAATCATATCCCCTATATTGTAACAGTTTTAAACCCTTATAAACTTCATCAATGGCATTCAATTTGCCTATGTAACCATAAATTCCACACATAAATTATCTCCATAACAATCTTTTTAATTTGTTTTCATTTTCTAAACTATTCAGCGATTGCAAAAATACAATGTCAAGATCTTCACTTTGTGGTGAATAATTTATTCTTTCAACAAGAAAATCGCTATTCTTTAACACTTTGGTGTTTGGGCAATATTTTACAAATAATTCGTAAACAAGCTCGTAATGGGTGCACCCCAAAACAAGATTATTTAGTTTATTTAAGCCATACTTTTTTACATGATTTTTTATAATTGTATTCAATTTTTTTTCATTATCTATGTTGTTTTCTATGTATTTTGCCAGTGTTTTATCGGCAATGGCATCAGCGGTTAAATTTGCTTTTGTTAAAGGCGTTGTTAAATATGTATAATTAGAATTGAAATCCATACAAATAACGTTTTCTAAATTTTCGTTTATAAGAACGCTGGAAGCGGTGTTGCATGCCACAATTATTAAATCTACAAGATATTTCTCTTTTAATTCTTTTATTATTTTTAAAAGGCGAGATTTTAAAAATTTATTCTTCTTATTGCCATAAGGCATATATAAATTATCACAATAATAAATGTAATTTCCGTAATGGAATTTGTTTATAAGTGCACGCAAAACACTTATTCCACCAATTCCGCTATCAATAAGCGCAATGGTGGGCTTTAATTTTTTTATCATAATATAGTTTATGATTTTATAAAAATATTGTGAAAGTACTTGCAAAATAAAAAAAAGTTTGTTATAATATGCCGTAATTGGAGGTTTGTATGGCTAATATCAAATCAGCAAAAAAGAGAATTGACGTTATCAATAGACAAACTTTAGAAAATAAAGCTTATAAATCAAAAATCGCTACACAAGTGAAAAAATATAAGATGGCTGTTGATAATAAAGAAGCTGAAAAGGCTCAAAAATTGTTGAGTGAAACTTTTTCTTTAATAGATTCTGCTGTATCTAAAGGCATTTTGCAAAAAGCAACTGCAAATAGAAAAAAAGCAAGGCTATCTCAATATACTGCTAAATAAAAAATACCTTTAAGGTATTTTTTTTATTTTATATTACATCTATTATTTTTTTGTTTTCTTTTAGCCATTTCTCTTGCGTTTTATAGTTTGGCAGAATTTCCTCTACCCTATGCCAAAATTTTTGGCTATGGTTTTTTTCTTTGGTGTGGCATAACTCATGTACAACAATGTAATTTATCACTTCGATTGGGCACATTATAAGTTTATAAGTAAAGTTTAAATTGTTATTATAACTGCAAGAGCCCCATCTGGATATTGCCGAAGTGATTTTTATTTGTTTATAATTAAAATTGAACAAGCTGGCGTAGTGCTGAACTTGTTTTGGAATTATAGTTTTTGATAAATTTATTAAAAAAGTTTTTAAACGGATTGCCGGGTTTATAGATGGCAAAAACACCGTTCTGTTTTCGGTTTTTACCCTATAGCCATTATATAAAACAATGTTATATTTTTCGCCTAGCAGGGTTATAGTTTCATCTTTTTTAAAAGTTAGCGGTGAGTAAACACTGTTTTGATTTTCTGTCCGCTTGCTAATAATCCATTTAGATTTTTTTAAAATGAATTTGTCAATGTCCTCTTGCTTTGTGTGGAAAGGTGCTCGAACATATAGATTTCCGTCCCTATCTATAATTAAAGCAATGCTTTTGCGTTTGGAATAAGTTATTTCGTTGGGTATTAATAAGTCGTTCATAATGCTTATTCTAGCACAAAAACCTAAAAAACAAAAACATTTTAAAAAATCAATTCGTATAAAGCGTTGATGGCGCTGATTTCCCCGCTTTTTATTTTACAATCTAAATCCACATATTTTTGATATAAATTAATGTAGTAGTTAATGCCGTTTTTGTTTATAGCCTGGCGGGAAATTTTTATTGCATAGGGTTTAATGCCCAGTATTTTAGATAGTTCGTCATCGTTTTTGTTAATGCAAATATACTGCATGCGTTTAAAATATCTGCCCATATAGGAAAATAGCTCGTTGGAAGTGTTGTTTTTTATAAGTTCATTTAAAACTGACTGATATTTGGCATAATCTTTATTGTCTATTGCCGTTGTTAACAAATAAACTGCATATTCTGTTGTGTTTGCAACAAGATTTGTTACTGTTTTAATATCAATTAGCCCACCTTCCCCTACAAAACTGATGAGTTTGTTGAGCTCACTAACTATGAAAGACATATTTCCGTTAGTCGCATCAATAATGTAATCCAGTGCTTGCTCTTGAATGGATATATTGCTTTTGGAAAGTGTGTTTAAAATATATTTTTGAATATCTTCTTTATCAAGTTTGGTGCAATCTATAGTTTCACCTGCTGTAAGTTTATCGGCATTTATTGTAACTACAACGGTGGAATTATCTACAAAATCAAATTTGTTAAGCGTTTTAACCACTTCTGCGCTTGGGTTATTTAATACAACCAAGCGGTGCTCACTGCCTATAGGCAAAGTTGTTATATTTGCTATTAAATCTGGAGATTTCATTTTGTCCGCATCCAACTTTATAAAATTAAATTCTTCCAAATCTAAAACAACTGCCCTTTTTAAATTTGTAATTGCTTGGCGCACCAAAAACATATCTTCCCCTTTTATATTATATAAAGGAAGTATTTCTTTTTTTAAGTTGGTGTTTAGTTCAATAAATTTCATTTTTGATATTATACCAAAGTTACGAATAAAATTGCAAGCAATGTTAAGGTTAAAGCGTATTTATATCTATATTTTGAGGTGAAAAGCCTGCCCAACACAAAAATAATGCCGAAATAAATAAACATTGAAATGTAAGGAATTTTAATTGTTGCAAAGTTGGCTATTGGCAAATTGCCAAGCAGATTTGCAATTATTGTTATAAAATTCAGAATGTAATTTATAGGATAAAGCAAATAAGTTACAAACGGCAGAATTAGCGACAAAATTGCCAAAACAAATATAACCACAAAGGCGATAGTAAATATAGGGATTAAAATTATATTTGCCAAAAGTGAAATAATATTCAAATTTTGGAAGTAATAAGCCATTATTAGCATAAGTGAAATTGTTGTGGCAAGGCTTAAAGAAAAGCCGTCAATTAACCAATTTGGCAATTTTGTTTTAATTAATAGTGATTTTAAAGGCTTATATAGCATAATTATGCCAACCACGCACGCAAAACTTAAAAGAAAACTTACATCAAAAGCCGATAAAGGATTAAAGCAAAATAAAATAATTCCTGCAAATGAAATTGCCGATAGACTATCATACTCCCTAAAGAATAATGGCGCCAATATGCCAAAAATTGCCATTACCGAAGCCCTTACGACCGAAACTGAAAATCCGCACAAATATGCATAAAATAATAGGAAAACTGACACAACTGCCAACCTACCCCAGCGCTTAACTTTTAACAAGTCTAAAATTTTATATAAAATTGCTGTAATAATGCCTACATGAAGGCCGGAAACGGCTAGCAAATGCGCAATGCCGGATAATTTAAAGTTTGAATATAGGTTGTCTCCCAACATATCCTTATCCCCAAACAGCGCGGAATATGCATATTCGCCATTTTCGTTGGATAAGCCATTGTTTAAATTGTTCTTTATAACTTGCCTTATCTTTTCGGCAAATGTTTGGTCGGTTTTTATATATTTCAAATCATCTATATCTGTAGTGAATGTATATTTTAAGTTTTCGCTATAATAAGTAGAATTTGGCGTTTCATAATAAAACAAGTCGTTCCTAAAATAGTTCATGGGCTTAAATTCCACAACACTGCCAATATCTATGTTTTCATATAAGCCCAGGTCATCATAAATATAAATGATAATCTTGCTTTTTGCTTTGTTGTAATCAAATGTTACGCTATCCGCATAAACGCGAGTGTAACTTTCGGTTGGCTTTTCTACCCTATAAATGCGTGCGTGAACTTGTTC
>CANQZB010000039.1 GCA_947628195.1 uncultured Clostridia bacterium
GAAAAAGGCGACCCCGGCGCAACCGGCCCCGAACTTATAAGAACGTCTCTAATTTTGGGCTATAACAGCGAGCCAAACAGTTTCCCGCCGGCGGGCAAAGCAATCGCTTCTTCCGCGCGCATTCCGTTTAATAGGGTGGAAACAAATTTGGGCGAGCTTGTTACGCTAAACCCAGATAACAGCCTAACTTTTGCCCAAACTGGCACTTACTACATCAACTTTATTGTAAATGCATATAACAAACTTTCTGGCGATAGTTTTAACCCGGCAGAAGATTTTGTTTGCATAGGTTTTCGCGAAGTGGGCACAGATAAAATTTTTGCGGCAGTAAACGGCTGGACAGAAACCGAAGTTCCAAAAAATTTAAACGGTCAGGGCGTGTTTGTGGTGGATGACGCCAGCAAGCAATTTGAACTTGTAAATTTGGGTTTAAAGGACGCATACGTAAACGCCATAGACCTGCAAAAAACCATAACGCAATCCTACTTTTCCAGCGTGTTGGCAACTATTGTAATAATAAAATTAAAGGATTAAATTAATTTGTTTTTATTAAATCTAATATTGGCACGCCCATAAAATTCGCAATTTTAAAAATGTTTATATCGCCTATCACAACATTGTTGTATGTCAATTTGGCATAAAAGCTTGGCAAAATATTGCACAATTTACAAAATTCTAATTTTGTTAATCCTTTCTCTTCCCTAAATTTTTCAATTAGGTCAACATTTACTTTGTATTTAATATGCCACTCCAATTATTTTAAATAATATTACACATTTCGTGTATTGTCAAGTAATTTTACACAGTTTGTGTTATTTTGCTATAAATGAAAGAAAAATTAAAGTTGTTAAGAAAGTCAAAAGGCGTATCTCAAAAAGTTGTTGCCAAGGCAATAGGCGTTACATTAAGCGCATATTCTAACTATGAGCAAGGTTTGCGAGAGCCTTCCAACGAAGTTTTAATTAGGCTGTGCAAATATTTTAATGTTTCAGCAGATTATTTGTTGGGTTTGGTGGATTATGAATAAAAAACTAGGCATCGCCTAGTTGTTTTTTTATTTGGTTTTGGCTTTTTCTGCCTTTGTGCCGTTTTGTTTTTTAAGTTCGGTTAAAATTTCGGTTAAAAGTTCCTCTTGGGTTGGTTTTGCTGGTGCTGGTGCTGGTTTGTTACGCTCACGCAATTCAGCAACCGCAGTTAAAAGTGCCTTTCTATCCTTAATATTAACGCCTTCGGCTTTAAGGGTTTTCATTTCCTCACGGGTTGGCCATTTTTTGGTGTTCTTTTCCACCACATTGCGCGCGCTCATCATTATTTTTATAATTAAGAACAACACCAATGCAATTAACAAAAAGTTAACAATGGCGGTTATAAACGCGCCCCAATCGATGTAAAGCGTGCTTGCCCAGTCAATATTAGTTGTGCCTTCAAGGTAAACGGGGTTGCCCAAAATTGTGCGCGCATTTTCAAGCCCGCCAGCGCCACCAATAGCCCAGTTAATTAATGGCATTAAAATTTGATTTGTTAGCGCAGTTACAATTGCAGAAAACGCACCGCCAATTATAACGCCCACAGCCAAATCTAACACATTGCCACGGCTTATAAACGCTTTAAATTCTTTAAAAAACTTTTTCATTTTCTCCTTTCTCCTTTTTTACTTTTAACAAAATGTAATTTAATAAGGTTAACTTAATAAATTAAATTTATAAAAGCATTTTAACGGTTTTTAATTTAAAACGCAAACAAAAATTAATATTTTTTAAAATTATTGAATTTTTGTTGACTATAAGTTTTAAATAATCGTATAATATCAATAGTCTTAATGACATAAAAGGAGATTATATATGAAATTATTTAAAAAGCTTTTAACAGCCGCTCTGGTTATTGTGTCTTTGGGCGGAATGGCAGTAGGTTTGTCTGCTTGTGGTGAAGATACCTCTCCAAAAAACCCACCAAAAACTTATGACCTTTACCTTCACGAGCACTATGTTTGGGATGAAGATGTTCCAACCAAACTTCTTGGCCTAAGTGAAGCAGGTAAAGAAATTGCCGGCTCTAAAAGATATATAACCATGTCTATTCCAGAAGGCACCACAATTATTGGTGAGGAAGGTGCTGGATACCCTGGCCCATTTGGCGAATATGACGATTCAACCGAAGATGCCGATTTGTGGATAAAACTTACAGAAGAAGACCAAGAACTGTTTGATTGGGTTATTCCAACCGAAAGCCTTATAAAAGTTACCGAATTATCAATTCCAACCAGCGTAACAGTTTTAAACGATTACGCATTCTATGGTTTTGGTTTGGTAACCGATTTCCAACTTCATGAAGGAATTACCACTCTTGCAGATTCATCATTAGGCGAAGTTTGCTTTGAAACAATAACCGTTCCTTCAACCGTAACTGAAATGGGCAACTGCTTCTATGGTTGCAGAAGGTTAAAACAAATTAATTTTGCAGACGGCTTTAATATGGATTATATTCCTAGCCAATTTGCATTAGGTACTGCACTAGAAACATTAACTATTCCAGAAAGTGTAAAAACAATAAAAAGGTCCGCTTTTAGTATATGTCAAAACTTAACAAGTGTTACTCTGCCAAGCGGTTTGCTATCAATAGAAAGCGGTGCATTTGACCAATGTGATTTATTAAAAACAATAACCATTCCTGCAACCGTTACTTCTATTGCTAAAAACGCATTCTCTCTCCATGTTACAGAATGGGATGAAGATTATTCTCATATAACATCGGAGTATGATCAAGTTCACTTTACATCTATCGTGTGCGAAACAGAAGCTTTATATAACAGCATTATGCAAGATAGTGATGGCACAAACTATAAGTTAAACGAAGCTGAAAAAGCAGTTTTAACTTATGTTGGAAAGCCTCAAGATTAACATAAAAAAACAAAAAGCAGTTTAATAACTGCTTTTTTCTATTCTTTGTTGGGGTCGTTTTCGGTTGGGGTGCTTTGCGGGGTGTCAGTTTCCGGCGCTGGCGCATCTGAATTTTCGTCTGTCGGCTTTGTTTCTTCCACCGTTACGCCAAACTTTTTTAACTGCTTAAACAACTGGTTGCATCCGGTGGCGGAAAGCCCACTTGCCCCGCCTATTATTATGGCGTTTAACAGATTGTTTGCCATAATTAAATTTGGGCAGGCGTAAAACATAATTCCGCCCAAAATCGCCCCCAAAATTAAGCCAACTGCGGGTATAATTTGCGTCAGTTTGCTGTTCGCCTTTGCAATGGCGGATTTGTAAATTTCAATAAGCGCATACACGCCCGCAGAAATAATTGGCACGCATATAATTTCCATAATTTATTCTCCTTATTTTTTGCTTTTTCATTTTCGACAATTTTATTCGACATTTTTAATTGTTTCGTTTCGACATTTTTCTTTCGACAAAATTTGCCGTTTCGACAAATTCTTTCGACATTTTTGCCTATTTTTCTTTGCTAGAATTTTCAATTAAAAAGTTGACCATTTCGGTGTTCACTTTGTTGTATTCGTCAACCGCCTCTTTGGCATCAACGTTTTTTTCCGCGCTTTTAATAACGCTGGAATTGCTCATCGCCAATTTGCCAAGTGCGGTAAGGCTTTTTAAAATTAAAATGTCTTTTTTGTGGTTTTCCTGATTAATTTCTTTATCTGAACTGTGGCGTTCTTTAATGTAATGTTGCATCAAGAAAAGCACCATGCCGGAAATGATGCTACAAATTGCACTAATAATTACAGATAACATAAAACACATTTCTCCTTTTAGGGAAATATGACTGTTGTTTAACCTTCCAAACAAATTACTTGCTTGGCTATTACATAATATGAAAATTTTATTAAGGCTGTTTAAATTACAAAGCGGGTTTTTAAGCCTAAATTATGCGCTGCAAATAAAATTTCAATTTTGGCGCACACTATTTAAAAGGAGTTTTTTATGGCATTAAAACTGGCAATTTCTTTTGGGTTGGTGTACATTCCCGTAAACTTAACTTTGGCAGTTAAAAATAACGACATCGGCTTTAACATGATAGATAGAAACACAATGAGCCGAATAAAATACAAAAAAACTTGCGTGGATTGCAACGAAAAGGAAGTTAAAAACGAGGATATTGTTCGCGGTTATCAGTACGAAAAAGGCAAGTATGTTATTTTTACGGATAAGGATTTTGAAAAACTTAAAACGGAAAAGGATAAAACCATAACCATTCAGCAGTTTGTAAATTTGGATGAGGTTGACCCCATTTATTTCGACAAATCCTATTACGTAACGCCCAACGGCGCGGATAAGGCGTTTAACCTGCTTTTTCAGGCAATGAAGGAAGAAAACAAGGCGGGCATTGCAAAAACCGTGCTTGGCAGTAAGGAAACTTTAATTTTAATCCGCACCAACGGCAATCAAATGCTTGTTAACACCATGTTTTTTGCAGAAGAAATTTGTGCCAAGCCGGAAATTAAACCCGTTAAGCTAGAAAAAAAGGAACTTGAACTTGCCAAAACATTAATTTCACAGATGACGGAAAAGTTTGATATTTCCGCCTATAAGGATGAATATAATCAGCGCGTAAAATCCGCCATTCAAAAGAAAATTTCTGGCGGGCAAATTGTTTCGCCTAAAGGGGAGCGCGCGCCAACTAAAATTATTAATATTATGGAAGCCCTGCAAAAAAGTTTAAAATCCAAGCCCGCTAAAAAATCCGCCAGCAAAAAACCCACCACAAAATCTGCAAAAAATAATTCTAAAAAAATTAAAATTGCAAAATAATTAAAGGAAAATATGCAAAAATTAAAAAAATATAATCAAAAAAGAAATTTTAACTCCACAAACGAGCCAAAAGGTGAAATAAAATTAAATAAAAATAAAAAAATTAGCAATAAAAATATAAAAAATTCCAAAAATAATGCCTTAAAAGAAAATTTTAACAAAAATTTAATTAAAAAAACAAAAAATATTTTTGTAATTCAACACCACTTTGCCAGGCGTGAACATTTCGATTTTAGAATAGAACACAACGGTGTGCTGTTAAGTTGGGCAGTGCCAAAAGGGCTTTCCGCCAACCCGGCAGATAAGCGCTTGGCAGTTATGGTGGAGGACCACCCGCTAGAATACGCCAATTTTGAGGGGGTTATTCCTGCCGGCAACTATGGCGCTGGCACGGTGGAAATTTATGATTTTGGCAGTTACACCCCGTGTTATGATGTGGATTTCGGCCTTAAAAAGGGGCACATTAAAATTATTTTAAATGGAAAAATTTTTAACGGCGAATATTCCCTTATAAAAATGGACGATAAAAATTGGCTTATCAAAAAAAGTGATTTACAAGCAGAAAATTTAAATGAAAAAATTATTAAAAATTCAAATAAAAATCAAAAAATTATTAAAAATTTAAATAAAGTCATTGCGAAGAAACTTGACCATCAAGTTTCTGTGGCAATCTCATCCGCAAAAAATAATAAAAATTCCAGTAAAAATAAAAATGTCATTGCGAGGAGCGTTAGCGACGTGGCAATCTCATCCACAAAAAACAATAAAAATTCCAGCAAAAATCCTTTTAATAAATGCGATGTTCAATTATGCACCTTAACAAATAAAATTCCTTCCGGCAAAAATTGGGCTTTTGAAATTAAATATGACGGCTACAGAATTTTGACATTTAAACAAAATGAAAAAATTAATTTAATTACACGCAACGGGCAGGATTACACACAAAAATTGCCAACAATAGCGGAAAGTTTAAAATTTTTTAAGCACAATTTTGTTTTAGATGGCGAAGTTGTGTCGTTTGACGAGGCTGGCAGGTCGGATTTCGGCTTGCTTCAACAAAATTTAAAATTAAACCCCGAACAAACTCAATATGTGGTTTTCGATTTGCTTGCGTTAAACGGCAAAGATTTGCGTTCAACTCCGCTTTTAAAGCGCAAGGAAATGCTTAAAAATTTGCTTATAAACAGCCCCAACAATTTAATTTTTAGCCAGCACGTTTTAGGCGAAGGCAGTAAGTGCTTCACCTTTGCAAAACAGCACAATTTAGAGGGCATTGTTGCAAAAGAAATTAACTCAACTTACAACGGCAAACGTGATGAAACTTGGCTTAAAATAAAGTGTTATATGCGCCAAGAATTTGTTATTTGCGGTTATGTTACAACCCCAAAAAATCCCGTTTTAAGCGCATTAATTTTGGCATATTACTGCAATAAAAATTTAATTTTTGTGGGCAAGGTTGGCACCGGATTTAATGAGGCAGATAAACTTAATTTAAGCAAAAAATTAAACAAAATAAAAGCGCAAAATTGCCCGCTTATAACCAACCCCTTAAAAAAGGAAAATGTTGTTTGGGTTAAGCCAAAACTTGTGGCGGAAATTCAATTTGCCGAACTAACAAAGGAAAATATTTTGCGCCAGCCAAGCTTTATAGCACTCCGTGAGGACAAATCTGCCAAAGATGTTGTGCTAGAAGCAAATAAAAATGATTAAATTTAAAAAAATTTATTATGTCATTGCGAGCGAAGCGTGGCAATCTATTCCTTTTAAAATATAAAAAATTAAATAAAAATTAAAAAAATAAATAAAAATGTTAAAAATTCACACAAAAAAGGAAATTATGCAAGAAATAATAATTTGCGGGGTAAAAATAACCAACCCTAATAAAATAATTTATAAAAAACAGAATATTACAAAATTAGATGTTGTAAATTATTATTTTTCTGTTGCCCCAAAAATGCTAAAATATATAAAAAATCGGCTTTTAACTGTAATTCGCTGTCATAACGGAGTAATTAACGGCTATTTTTTTAAAAAACACCCGTCAAATGACAAAAATATGGTGGATTTAATGTCGGTTGAGGGCGAACAATATTTTTCCATAAATTCAATTAAGGAATTAATTTATCAAGTGCAAATGGGCACGCTGGAATTTCACATTTGGGGCAGTAATGTGCCAAAAATTGACGAGCCAAACTTAATGGTTTTTGACCTCGACCCAGATGAAAAACTCCCTATAAATAAGTTAAGAAAGGGCGTAACACTGCTAAAACAAACGCTAGACGCGCTTAAATTAAAATCTTATTTAAAAACAAGCGGTGGCAAGGGCTATCATGTAATTGTGCCTATAAAAAAGCCTTTTACGTGGAATGAATTTGCTGAATTTTCACACCAAATTGCACTGTTTTTAGAGGAAAAATATCCTAATTTATTTACAACAAATATAAAAAAAATAAATCGTAAAAATAAAATATTTATAGATTTTTTGCGCAACAAAAAAGGCGCAACTTGCGTTGCCCCGTTTTCTTTAAGGGCTCGTGATGGTGCACCCATTTCTATGATTATTGATTGGAAGGATTTAAATAAAATTAAACCTAACGAAATTAACATTAAAAATTATAAAAAATATTTAAATTTTTAATTTTTTTAATATTTTTTGCACATTTTTGCATAATTTTTATCAATTTTTTATTAATTTTTATTTTTTTTGATTATTTTTTGATTGTTTTTTATTTATTTTTTTAATTTTTATATTTTTTAGATTGCCACGTCGCTACGCTCCTCGCAATGACTGCTCGCCCTAGCAAGTTAGTATTTCGCCAGGCAAAAATTTTTGACTTCGCTCGCAATGACATTATAAATTTTTCTTTCTTAATAAATTTATCTTTTCTTTATTTTTTATAAACTAATTCTTATAAAGGTTATATATAAATTTGAAGTGGAGCCACCTCTTTCCATGCCTTCGTGTTTAATTTTTAATTTGTCTTGTGCAGTCAAAGTAAAAAAGTTCCCTCTATTAAAACTTATAAACTGACCTTTTAGGCAAGCAATTTGGCTTTCTGGCAATTCTTGATTATTTTTTTCTATAATAATTTCAACCGTGTCGTTATTGCCTTCCGTGGCGTCTATATACCCTTGTAAACCAACATAATAAAGCCCGCTAATGTTCACAGTTATTTCGTTAGAATTAATGGTTAGCGAGCGCGAGTTTTGTGGGGCAATAACTTCCACTTGCATATCGGTGTAATAGCCGTTGGAAACATCTTCCGCAACAATATATTCCACCAGCATAAGCGCACCCATTCCCGATGGTCCTGCCGGGCCAGTTGCCCCTTCCGGAATGTAAAAGGATAGGTTGTGGGTTGTTCCGTCAAAATCGTCATCGATGCTCGGCGCTTGGGTGTATCTTACTGAATACGCGCCTTTAATGGCTATTTTTT
>CANQZB010000040.1 GCA_947628195.1 uncultured Clostridia bacterium
ATAGGGTGGCACAATACATATTGTCTTCTGCCGTAAACAGATTGTAGCGTTCCTCTATTAAATAGTCCGCCAAATTGATGTTGGTTTTTGCGCACGCCGTTAAGGTTAGCAAGCCAACTAACAATGCTAAACAAATAAGAATTTTCTTTTTCATATTCAACCTCATATTATTCTATTTGGGCTTTAGGCAAAATAGAACAAGCCCTTGACAAAACGTGCGAATATTTTTATACTTTGAATATGATTTGCAATATATGCCCAAGGGGTTGCTCGGCAGAGAGGAGCCGTGTTTTAGGCTTTTGTGGGCAAAGTGAAAAAGTGAGAATAAGCAAAGTTATGCTTCACCAGTTTGAAGAGCCAATTATTAGCGTTAACAAGGGCAGTGGGGCAATATTTTTTACTGGGTGCAATTTAAAATGTGTTTTTTGCCAAAATTACCCTATAAGCCACAACAACAAAGGCAAAAATATAAGCGTAAAAAAGTTGGCTTCTATTTTTAAGAAGTTGGAAAAATTGGGTGCAGTTAACATAAATCTGGTTACGCCAACGCATTTCACTAATCAAATTATTGAAGCGTTAAAAATTTACAGGCCAAAAATTCCCATTGTTTGGAACAGCAGTGGCTATGAGTCGGCAAAAACCATAGAAAAATTAAAGGATTATGTTGACATTTATTTAGTAGATTTAAAATATTCCAGCAACGATTTAGCAATGAGATACAGCAAAGCGCCGAACTATGTGGAAAATGCGCGCGCTTCTGTTCTGCAAATGCGAAAAAATCAGCCGGCAGACATTATTGAAAACGGAATTATGAAAAAGGGTGTTATAGTTAGGCTTTTAGTTTTGCCCAACTGCACATCGGATGCGTGCGAAAGTTTAAAATTTATTGCCTCTAACCTCGGCAATAAAACAATTGTTAGCATAATGAGCCAATACGAGCCTAGATACGAGGCTGTGAACTACGCCGAAATAAACAGAAAGTTAACTCCGCTTGAATACAAGCGAGTTGTAAGCCGTGCGCTAGATTTAGGCCTAACAAACGCGTTTGTTCAAGAACTTTCAAGCGCCAATTCAATTTACACACCAAAATTTTAAAAAAAGGCTTTTCGCCTTTAAAATTTGTTTATTCTTCTAATATGCCTGCCACCTTCAAATTTGGTGGTGGTAAACACATTCAATATTTTTAACAGTTTTCTGTAAGAAATAAACCTTGCACCGCAACAAAGCACGTTGGCATCGTCATCATGGCGTGCCCAATAAGCGCTGTTAACATCGTTTGCGCACACGGCGCGTATCCCTTTTTGGCGGTTGGCAACCATGTTTACGCCAATTCCGCTTCCGCAAAGGAAAATGCCCATGTTGTTTTTATTTTTAACCACCTCTAAAGAAGCGGGGGCAATAAAGTCAGGATAATCGTCATCCGCGTTAAAGCTTGCTGGCCCCATATATTTAAATTGCTTTTTGTTTTGCTTTAAATATTGCATTAATTTTTGCATATATTCAAACCCGTTGTGATCACAAGATAAAATTATCATAATTTCTCCTACTTTTATTTTAAACAATTTTTTTAAAAAATCTAGCAAAATATGGCAAAACGCAAAATTAATTACAATACTTTGATATAAAATTTAAAAAACCTATATGCAAAATTGAAAATATATGTTATAATTGTTGTATGAAGAAAAAAAGTAAGGTTTGCCCTAGGTGTGAATACAAAGTGCCGGCAGATGTTACCGTCTGCCCAAAGTGTCAGTTGAATTATCAAAAATTTGATATGGCAACAAATGCTTGGGGCAAATATGCACTTAATAATGATATGAAGGAGCAAGTTGTGTTTAGGCTGGGTTGCCCTTCGGATGTTAACAAAATAAAACTTTTGCTTTTAACCATATTTTTGGGGTTCTTTGGCGCACACTATTATTATGTTGGGCGAATAAAAATGGGCGTTTTCTTTTCAATATTTGCCAGCATCGGCATAATAAATGGCGTGTTTTCGTTTTTTGTTAAGGAGGTTCCAACCGGTGATATTTATCAAATTTTTACCGTTTTGGTTTTGGTTTGGGGCGTGGTTATTATGCTTTGGCTGGTTGATATTTTTAAAGTTTGCTTTAATAAATTTAAAATTCCAGTTAGTTTAGAAGTTAAGGAGTAATTATGGCTAAAACTGTGGTTGTTGGCTTAAGTGGCGGGGTGGATAGTTCCGTTGCAGCGTATTTGCTAAAACAACAAGGTTACAATGTTGTTGGTCTTTTTATGCTTAATTGGGAGGAAACCGATGCCAATGGCAACTGTACCGCCGAAGCCGATTTTGAAGATGTTAAACGCGTGGCAAACAAAATTGGCATACCTTATTACACAGTTAATTACGCCAAAGAATATAAAGAACGCGTTTTTCAATATTTGTTGGACGAATATTCGGCAGGTTTTACCCCAAATCCTGACGTTTTGTGCAATAGGGAAATTAAATTTGGCCCGTTTTTAGAGCACGCCTTGGAATTGGGGGCGGATTACATTGCCACAGGCCATTACTGCAAAAGGGTGGATAGAGATGGCAAGGCATATTTGTATAAATCTTTCGATAAAAATAAAGACCAAACATATTTTTTAAATCAACTTAATCAAAATCAATTAAAGAAAACGCTTTTCCCACTTGCGGATATAGACAAAACAGAAGTTAGGCGAATTGCAAAAAAGTTGGGGCTTTCCACGGCGGAAAAGAAGGATAGCACAGGAATTTGCTTTATTGGCGAAAGGAATTTTAAAAACTTTTTAAAAAATTATTTACCCGCTCAAAAAGGCGATATTCTGGATATGAACGGCAATAAAGTGGGCGAACACGATGGCGTTATGTTTTACACCATAGGCCAACGCAAAGGGCTAAACATCGGTGGCAAAAACGGCTATGAAGGCAGATGGTTTGTTGTAAAAAAGGATGTTAAGAAAAACATCTTGTATGTTTCAGCTGGCGAATGCCCAGAACTTTATTCAAAAGGCGCAATTATCACAAAGGTAAACTATATAACAGATAAACCCACTGCCAATTTTTCTGCCTTTGTTAAATTAAGGTATCGCCAACCTGATGTGGGCGTAAAAGTGGAGATTATTGACGATAGCACCATAAAACTAATCTTTGAAAAACCGCAAAAAGCCGTTACTATTGGTCAGTTTGCAGTTTTGTACGCCGAAGATGGCATGTGTTATGGTGGCGGAAGAATTAGCGAATTATTTTAAAAAATATGTAAAAAATAGTAACAATTTTGGCAATCTTTGTTATAATTAAAATAATTCGACAAATTTTAGGAGGGTATATGTCTACACACGCATATTTTAGCAGTGGTGAAAACATTGATGGCGAATATACTTTGCCGGAAATGACGCAAAAAGTTAAGCCGGAAGAAATAATATACCCTAAAGAATTCGATTTTTCCTATTACAGAAGCAAACGCGATGTTTATGATAAATCCAACTCCGGTTATTGGGAATGGGAATATTTTAAGCAGTATTCAAAATCGGCCTATGAATTTTATTCGGCTGTGAACTTAGAGTTTTGCAAAAGATTTAATTTGTCCATATACGATTTAGACTTGCCAAAATGCGTTCAGCAAACTAAAATTTCGGCAGATTTAGATACGCTTGCCAACAACTTAAAGGATGCCGAAAACAAATTGTGCAATCAATATAACATTGGCAGGCGAACGGTTAGCGGAAAACTAAATAAACACAGCACTTTAAAAAGGTTGAGAGATGAAATCGCTCAAACTTGGGTAATATATTTTTGTTTAACTGAAAATTTGTTTTTAAAAGCGGGTTTAAATTTTAAAAAATTATATTCCAACCTCAACATTAATAACGATATAGATGTTTTAAGGTGTTATCGCGGATGTAAAATAATGCAACGCAATTTAAGCGTTTATGTTAAAAAGAATTTATTAACAAACAAACATCATAATTTGCGTGAAGAACTTTATTCAGATTTTGATGCAAAAGCGTATTATAACGAGCTGTTAATGTGTTTAGGGCTTTTTAATGAAGAAGATTATGCCGAAATTTTAAATTATATAGCACCTCAAATTGAAGCCTTGCAAGAAAATGAAACAATGAGAAACATAATAGATTTTTATGACACATTTGACTATGTAAATCTTTTAATATTCTATATAAACAAAATAGCCAATAATTATAAAAATAGCGATTTTGTGCGATATATGGTGTTTAACGATATTGAAGGCATAGAAGGCAACATTTATTTGCAAGCAAGCAATTATTTAAAAAATTTATCTGCTATAATAACTCAGGTTAAAGATGCAAATGAAATTTTTTATAATGATATGTTAGAACTAAAAAACAAACTAGATTTTGCACTGGAAAATGCCAAAGAAGTTTATGAGCGCTCTTATTTATAAGGGCGTTTTTTATATTTCAATAATTTTTAAATCGTCAGCATCTTGAAATACTATATAATAGCCATCACTAATTGGGTCTTCGCTATCTAGTGGAAGCCATTGATAATGTTTGCCCAACTCGTCAGGAACAGGGGCGTTATATGCCTCTTTAACGGCATAACAAATGTATTTCATTTTGTCGTTTTCAAAAATTGCGCCAAGCGAATAATTTGCATCATTAATTTTAACAAATTTGGAATTTTCTAAAAGCCTGTTCAGTTCATCGTTTGGCTCAAAATTATTAAAAATATAATCAAATTGAGGCTTAATTTCGTCAATTAAACTAATTATTTTATTGTTTTCCTCAACTTTTTTGTTGTCCTCAACTTTTTTGTTATCGGCAGTATCTTTTTCTAATGTTTTTGCTTCTTTCCCGGAATAGAAAAATTCTTTGTACTTGCACTTTTCACAATTTGGCGCATCAGTGCAATTTTCAGTTTTGGCTTCTTCTATAGTACCATCATCAATCTCTTCCTCAGGCAAACTTTCTTGCTCTTGTTCGTTAAAAACAGAATTGTCGTTAAAATAAAAGCCGGCATAAGTTCCGCCAGATAAAACAATTTTATTATCCCTACTCTTATCAATTATGGCGCAATAAAAATCCTCGTTAAGATCATAATCCCCAACAAGTGAACTGTAATAAACTCCTTCTCGTTCAATTAAATTGGCACTGCTAACTTCTTTTTTGTGATAAACGCCCAACATGCAATATTTGTTTAATTTTTCGCAATTATAAAGCCTAATTTTACATTTTAAAAGTTCATCTTCAATATAAAGCGTTAAAATTCCACGCTTTGAAATATCTTCTTTATTCGAAATTATAATAGTTTTACTTTCCATATAAATTATTATATCTGTAAAAAATTTAAGATATAACAAGAATATTGCAATAAAAATGTTATAATTGGCATAAATTTCATAAATTTGTCGCTTTGAATTTGGCAAATATGATTAATTCATTTTGCAAGAATAGTTAAAAGATTATTGACAAATATTTAAATGTATGCTATAATTTTATAATTGGAGCAAAAAATGAAAAACTTTTCAAAATTTATAATATGTTTACTAGTTTGCGTGTTTTGTTTAGGCTTAACAGCCTGTGGCAAAACAAACACTAATCTAATTCATCCGTCTGCAGATGCCGTTGTGGTGGGCAATGGCGGTATGGTTGTTACTAAAGGGGATTATGTTTATTTTGTAAACGGATATTCTGCAATTGCAGATAAAGCCAATTCAGATAGAAACAATTCATATACAGTGGGCGCACTTATGGTTGCCAAAATGGATAGCAATGGCAATTTAATTTTGAATGAAGACGAGCTTTTAAGCGATGAATATTATAATTTTATTTCGCGAAGATTATGTGGTTTTGAGGCAACGGCGCTTTACATTTATGATAACTATTTATATTTCACCACACCTAGCTTGGAAGATGATAAAAGCGAAAAATGGGCTAAGGACCGTGTAGATTTTTATAGAGTAAAATTAGATAATTCCGGTGATATGAAAAAACTTTACACAACCGAGGTTTCTAACAGCAATGTGGAATTTAATTTTTACAACAACGGCCAACAAACATTCGCTTTGGTTTATGAAAAGGGAAATAATTTAGACCATAGCAATATTTCTAACCGCTTGCTTCGCATCTCCGGCTCGGGTGATAAACTTGAAGTGGCTAGAAACGTAACAAGTGCCTTGCTTGAAGAAACCGCTGTTGAAGAAACTGAAAATGGCAAAAATTTATTTTATTTTGTAAAAGAAGATGATGAATATCAATTAAAACATTACAATGTTTTTGAAAACGCCTCGGAAGATTTCGGCACGCCAAGTTTATACACTTCTTCAATTCCAAATGCAAGTTCTTTTACCGCAACAGTTAAATTTTCCGGCAATGGATATGTTTATATTCAAAAAACAGTTAGTTACTCTTCAAACGCATCTCACACATTTTCCGAAATTCACCGCTCTTCAATCGAAAATGCGCAATTTAGCATAATTTGCGCTTATGAAGACGATGCTTATTCCAATATGTTTTTATCTAACAATGCTTCTAGGTTAATAGTTATAGGTGGCAATAACATTGGTTTCTATGGCTTTGCGGGCGACCAGCAAGTTGCGCCAATTCCTCTAGTTTCGGATAGTGATGGCGTAAACTTCATGGGCTTTATGCCAAATGGCAATATGGTTTATTATGACAACAACAATGTTATTAAAGTTGTAAATATTAACGAGCAAAATATAAACAATGTTGAAACAATAACTGTTGCAACTGTTAGCGATGTTTACACAACAAACAATATGTATGATTTAGATGACAATTTCGTTTATTTTTACAAAACTGTTGGAAGTAACGTTTACTTGCACAGATTAAGCCTAAATAACATTTCTGCCGATGAAAAAGAAGAAATGTTGGGCGTGTATTTAGAAGATGACATTCCAGAAAAAGAAGAAACAACCGATTAACTAATCGGTTGTTTTTATTTCTTTTTTGTTTGAACGGTTTTTTGTTTTTGAGGTTTTAAAAATTTATCTTTTGTTAACCTTCTTGCTATCATAATTTTGGTTTCGCTGGTTGGGGTTAATTCTTTACAATATCTAGAAAGTTTACTTAACAAATCTTCAAAATCGGCATCAGTATTCTCCGGGCTGTGCTGATATATAGTTAAAATGTTTGCTTCAACTTTGGTTTTTGTTTCCATATTCGTGTAAACATCTTTGTCAAAAGAATATGTTATTTTAAGCCCTGTTAAATTCATACTGCGGTATTCGTTGCTAATTGTGTCAATAACATACATAGGTTTTAACTTTTGAAGCAAAAATTCCGGGTCAAAATTTAAAGAGGACATAAACATAGATTTAAAGTTGTTTATTAAAAAATCTTTATGCTTAAAAGGGTTATCCAGCGGGCGAGCAGGTGTTCTAAAATGTTTGTAGTTGGTTCTTAAAGTGTATCTTGAAGTGCTACTAATTTTTTCCGTAGCCATATTCAATTCACAAAAATTGCCAATTATTGTTTTAAAAAGGACAATATTTGATTTTTGCAAATCCAAATTAGGAGTATCATAGTGAATAAATCTTTTTTTAATTCTTTCTTCAAAATGCATATTATATTTGCCAAAAAAAGCATTTAATTCCAAAACTGCATCTTTGGTTTTTTCACTAAACATTTCAAATCTTCGTTTTTGCCTAATAATATCAAACTCTCGCATAAAACACCCCTTATTATTATTTTAAATAAAATCTTAAAAAAAATCAACAAAATGTAGAGTTTTTTTAAAGTTTTTGCTATAATTTTAACATGATAAATTTACCATCAACTTTTTTAAATGAAATGCAAAAACTTTTGGGTGAAGATTATCCAAAATTTTTACAAAGCATGAACGAGCCAGAAAACAAAGGCATTTTTGTTAACGAAAACAAAATTTCAACAGCAGATTTTGCAAAAATTGCGGATTTTAAAATTGAAAAAATTGCTTATGAGCCAGCAGGCTTTTGTGTGGAAAATGTAAAACTTGGGCGCCACCCATTGCATCACGCTGGTGCGTTTTATGTGCAGGACCCAAGTGCAATGTTTACTGTTAACGCATATAATTTTAAGGGGGATGAAACGGTTTTGGATATGTGCGCT
>CANQZB010000041.1 GCA_947628195.1 uncultured Clostridia bacterium
CCTCTTCATATCCGGAGTGGCCAACCGCTTCAATGGTTACAATATTTTGTTTATTTTTAACAACAGTAATGTTAATCATACTAACCTATGCTTAAAACTGCTATCTTAGTGTAAGGTTGCCTGTGCCCTTGTTTTTTGCGTTCATTTTTCTTGGCTTTGTATTTGAAAACTGTTATTTTCTTATTCTGAACGTGAGAAACAACTTTTGCCTTGCACATAACATTTTTAATTTCTGGTGTGCCAACTTTTACATTAGCCCCATCAACTAGCATAAGAACTGGAAAACTAACTTCTTCATTAACTTCTGCAGATAATCTATCCACAGTAACAACATCGTTAGCTTGAACCTTATACTGTTTGCCTAAAATGTTTACGATTGCGTACATACTAGTTACCTCCTATAAAGACTCACTTTTATGGTCGCATTTAACAAAATTAAACACAGTTAAAACCATTTCAATGTGGTACTACGTGGGTATTATAACAAATAAAAAAAGGTTTGTCAACGGGTTTTAACAAAAATATTGCCAATTTAAATTAAAAAAACTTGCCGTTGGCAAGTTTTAGTTGCAAGTTGATGAAGGGCCAAGTGCGTTTATTTGTTCTAAAATATTGTCATAATATTGGTCAAGATATGCAATTTCATCTCTGGCGGCCTTTATTTCGTTTTCCACAATATCCATATCGCTAATCTCGGCATTCTCTATCCCTTTTATGTATTCGTTTAACTCTTTTATGCGGTTTTCGCGCTCTAACACCATAAATTGAAACAAATCTTCTTTATAATCTGCACCAAAAAGATTATAGCAATATTTCCATAACGCCTCTTGCATCTCTTCTTGCAGGCCATCAATATCCACTGGGCCATTTTTAACCTGATTTAAATCCAAATTATAACAATTTTGAACATTTATTAAAATTCTGCCAAAAGTGTAATAACCCACTACACAATATTCAATTTCAAATTTTTCTAAATTCAAACCGCCAGAACACGGAATGCTTACATAAAATGCAAGTTGCCTGTGTTCATTCTTAATAAATTGGTTATTCATTTTCTTTAAAAAAGGTGCAACGAACTCTTTAAATTGTTCTAAGGTCAATATATATTCTGCCATTTTCTCATCTCCTGGCGATATTATAGCACACAAATTTTAACATGTCAATAGGGAATTAAAAAAACTTGGGTTGCCACAATTTTAAGTTCACGAGAGTTATAGCTAAATTATGTTTATAAGTTTGCTATCTAATGGATAGGTCAGCGAGTAATTTATGAGCATATCTTCATCTATGTATGGGGTTCTAAGCGTGCCACAATAAAATATGGTGTATGCCGTTCGGCGAACTTGTTTTAAAAGTTCAAAAAGTGTGCTAGTTTCATTCACTTTTAGCATCACAATTTTGTTAAAGTTTTTTTCTTTTGCAGTTTTAAACAGCGTGAATGTTGGGTTGTTATGCGGTTTGCTTGTTACAAAAAACAACACCATAAGTAAATAAAAGAAATTGATTGTGTTATAGCACGAATAAACAAACAGCCCTAAAAACACTGCGCTTAAAACAAGGCGGATGATAAGGTCAAGTTTTTTATACGCCTTGTCCGATTTTATTATTGAGCGGAAAATTTTGCCACCATCAAGCGGATAAATTGGCAAAAGATTAAATATTGCTAAACAAAAGTTGCTGATGCAAAACAAATTTAGCACATTTTGGCTTTGAGGAATTAGCCAATAAAGCGACATACAAACTAGGCACAGAATTAAATTTAACAATGGGCCTGCGATGTTAATGGCAAAACTATCGCTATCTGCAATTCGCTCATCTAGTGTGATAGAAAGCCCAAACATATCCAGCCTCGCTTGTTTTAGTTTGTATCCGCGTGAAATTGCAGTAAAAAGGTGGGCAAGTTCGTGCAAAATTAGTGCAGTTAAATAGTTTATAAGCAACAAAAAATTTTTAAACACCAAACAAAGCACAACAACAAAAACAAAACTTATGCCCACCCTAAACTTTTTCATATATTAAGATATTATTTTGCATGAAAATATATGAAAATTATTAAAGCGCTGTTTTAAATTTTATATTATAAAAAAGGAAAAGGAGTAATGAGAATTTGCAAAATATAACTTTCACACATAATTAGCGCAATTTGCGCCCTAAGGCAGTGTTTTCATAATTTTCATGCGCTCGCCGGTGGCGGAAATGTCAATAGAATAAATCTTTCCATCTGAGTTGATATTTATTGTTATGTCATCAAAATCCACTTCAAAATAGTTGCTTATTAAATAGAAAAAGTCAGATTTTATTACATTCATTAAATATTGCGGATTTGTTTTTTTATCCCTTTCCAAGATGTTGTTTAACCTATTTTTTAAATCCATTAAACACTCCTTTTAATAAGTTTTTTTATTGAACCTAACAGCCCTCGATATTTATAAGTGCAGTCAAACAGTTTTTTACTGCCAGTTATTATGTTATCTGCCAAAATATCAAAGGCGCGGTTAACTGCCACCTTCATATTTGTTATATTTGCGCTGGTGTTTGTTATAACTTTATCATCTTCCGGAATAACTCCGCCAAATTCAATGTTTAAGGTTTTGCCAATGTCGTAAACATCAAACATAAGTTTATCCTTAATTAAATCTCCCCTAGCGCGATTTATAACAAAGCGTTTACTAGAAATATTGTAACTAGTTAAAATTGTAATTACTTTATCCGCATCTCGCAAACTTGAAAGGTGCGGCGTTGTTACAATTATGGCTTCTTCCGCCAGGCTAACTGCGCGTTTAAAGCCCGCATCAATGCCCGCTGGGCAATCAATTAAAATGTAGTCAAATGTTTTATTTAACTCGCCAATAACCTCTTTAATTTGGCTGATTGTTATTGTTAAATTTTGATTAAGCCCGCCAGACGACAATAAATATAAAAGCGGATATGTATCATCTTGCACAAGCGCCTCTTTTAGCCTGCATTTATGCTCTATTACATCCAGCATGGAGTACATTACCCTATCTTCCATATTCATAACAACATCAAGGTTATTAAGCCCTATATCCATATCAATTAAACACACCCTATAATTTTTGTTTGCTAGGTGCATGCCAAGATTAGCGGTAACTGTGGTTTTGCCCACCCCGCCCTTGCCAGACGTTAAAACAATTGTTCGCGCCATAAACACTCCTTTGTTTGAAATTTATCACAACAAAAAAAATAAAGCGAAAGAATTATTAAGTAATTTTAAGTTTCGCCAAAAAAAGATAAAATATTAATAAAAAAACAAATCTTACGATTTGTTTAAAAGCTTAATTTTAAAAATTCGCGATTGCCGTTAAGAAGTTTGCCCGCGCCAAGAATTACAGTGTCAGCAGGATTTTCTGCCACAATTACCGGCACATCTAGTTTTTTGCTGGCGTATTCATAAAGGCCGGCTATGGTGCTTCCGCCACCCACAAAAAGCACGCCTGTGGTATAAATATCTTTGGCAATATCCTTTGGCAACCTGTTTAGGTTTTCTTTTATTAAATTTATTATTTTATCATAAACATTTGTAACAGCCAAACGCACTTCATTGGCTGTTATATCGCGCTTTACAAATTTATCGTTATCATCTATGCCAATATACTCTGTTTTGTAAAAATCGCGCTCGTAAAGCGATGCAACCTCGTTTTTAATAGCTTCACTTGTTTGATCACTTACTGTTAAACCGTGATTATCTGCAATAAAGGTTGTTATGCTTTTATCCATATCTTCGCCACCAATAAAATACATTTTGCCCATGTCAAAATTGTACTCATTAAGCACGGAAATATCTGTTATGTATTTGCCAATATCCACCACCATTAAATGCGCGTGGCTATCAATATCCAATTCTGTTCTTGCGCAGACGCTGTTTTGAACAAATTCGGCTTTTGTTACACCCGCTTCATTAAGCACGCGTTTTAGCAGGGTTAATTGCTTTTGATTAAGTGCGCAAGGCACGGCAACTAACGCGGTTAGGCGAGTTAACAAAAATTTATCTGGAATGACATTTTTTAAAATTTCATTAATTAAAATTACTGCCATTTTTTCGTTAATTATTTCGCTGTTTTTTATAGGTTCATAAACTGTAACCGAACTGGATTTTGATAAAAACATCTTTTCTGCTTCTTTGCCTGTGGCCTTAACTTTAAGTTTGTTATCGTGTTCAATAACAGCCAAATAAGCGGGCTCTTTTGCAATTATGCCAAAGCCCTTTCTATAAATAATAATTTCATTACTGCCAAATTTTATTGCCAAATTAATGCTAAACATTTTATCCCCTTTTTAACATTATAAAATTTGTAAATTTTTGCCGTAAACTTTTCTAAAATCACCAGCAACCGACATTGCCTGGCTTATTTCAAGCGTTGCATCACGCTCTAGTTCAGTTTTTAATATAACGGTGTCCCCCAAAATATCGCAAGATATATCTTTAACGCTGTTTGCATTGGTTATATTAAGCATTGTAGCCATTTTTATTATTACGGCAAGTTTTTTCACTGCATCCAAATCTTCTTCACTAACAATATCTTTATATCTAACCCAATCATTTAAACTAAAATCGTCAATATTTTGGCTACTTGCCACAAACGCCGCAAGCACAATCTCTTTTTGGCTTGCCCCGTAAATGCCACAATTTAAAATAACTGGGAAATTGTTTTTGGTGTAATTTTCAAAACTTATGCGCTTGCCAGCCATGCACATGCTTGCAGCAATTCTTAACACTTTAACATAAGGTCTGGTTAATTTGTGTAGCACTTTTAACTGTTTGTATAAAATAACTGCCAAAGCATAGTTGCTATCAACATTTATGTTTGTTGGATAAAATTCATTAATTGAACTTAACGAATAACCTAAAATATCTAAAAGCGGTTTTTCGCCAGTTTGGCCAAGTAGGTTTTTGGCCACTACACCGTACATTTCTCCATTAGTTGAAATTTTAACCGGTCCGCTTATAAATTCATTGTAGCAAGCCTTAACAACGGCCATGCCGAGGGCAATTAGGTCGGCACGCTTTTCAGATATGCCTTTTAATTTTTTGGCTTTATCTAAATCTAGGCCACGAATTAAATTATACACATTGTGGAAACTTTCCTGGCTCATTTCATAGTTATGTGCAACATCAAGCGGATAACGGGTGGATTTTCTGCTTAACTTTCCAAGAGCTTCAAAAACTTCACCTATGCCAATAAATTCACTTTCTGGGTCTAAATCAAATGCCCAACTAAGCTTTTTTATTTCTTTTGTGAAAAGTTCAACCACTTTGTCCATGCGGTCGGTTAAAGATTTTTCTTGCACTTTTTCAAGCAAATTAACCATGCCTAAAGGAATTGAAACGCTGTTAGAAATTACCCTGCGGTTAAATTTTATTATTTGAGTTGAATAATCCCCAACTTTTATAATAATGCCACGGGTCATTGCAAAAGAATACAAAACCGAACTGTGCAGTGCGGAGATTTGCTCCTCTTTTGAAAGCACTTTAAAATAAAGTGAAACTGTTTTATAAACTTCATCTAAAAACGCAATTTGATTGCGTGCGGTTGCGATAATTGGGTCGGCAAAACAAATAAAGTTTTCTATTTTTTGCCCATCTACAATTTTTCTAAAATTTTTAAGAATGGAAATTGTATCCTGTATGCGAGAAGGTTTAATGTATCCATCACGCTCCATATCTTGCACAATTTTTATTGGCTCAATTATTTGTTCATCAATCGTAAAAAAACCATTGGTTGTATATTTAAAAATTGTTAACTTTATATCATTAATTCCCATTTCGAAAACTGCTAATTTTTCCATAATTCTCCTTATGTTTTATTTTGTTTACACCTTACTTTTAGCACGAAAATTCAATATAGTCAATAGGTTTTTTAAAATTTGTTTAAAAAATTTTTTTAGCCAATTTTTTCTTTTTTAAGCCTTAAATAACTTGTTTTTATAAAACTTTGCAAAAATTTTTTGTTTTGTTCGTTTTTTGTGTTGTTTTTAATGTTTTTTAAGTTTTTTATAAGATTTTTTGAATTTTTAATTAATTATTTTGTTTATCTCCTCTTTAAAATTAACGAATATAGAATTGCTATAATCTGGCTCAACTTTAAAAACCATGTTTTGTTTTGTTGTAGGGTGAGTGAATGTTAACTTATATGCCCACAAAGCCAAATTGCCTTTATGCGTTGTGTCGCCATACTTAAAGTCTGCATAAATTGGGCAATTTAATTGCTTTGCCATTTGCACCCTTATTTGATGGCTTCGCCCTGTAATTAAATTCACATCAACTAAAGATAAATTTCTTTTAGTTTCAATTACGTTATATTCTAAAACGGCCTCTTTACTGCCCGTTTCCAATTTTGGAACTATAGAAACCGTGTTGGTTTTAGCATCTTTCTTTAAATATGTGGTTAATCTATCAAAATTTTGTTGGGGCCTGCCATTAATAACTGCTAAATAATTTTTGTGCATTGTTTTATTTTTTAATTCGGCACTTAATCGGCTTGCCGATTTGCTTGTTTTGGCAAAAACCATAACTCCGCCAGTAACCCTATCAAGCCTATGCACTAACCCAAGATATACATTGCCCGGTTTATTATCTCGCTGTTTTATAAATGCTTTAATTGCGGTTAGCATATCTTCATCCTTACTTTCATCTTCTTGCACGGCGATGTTGTAAGGTTTAACCACCACAATAATATGATTATCTTCATAAAGTATTTGTAAATTATCCATATTTATCCTTTAAAAGTTTTAATTGCACTGCACCCGCAAGGAAGAACGATTCCTTCTTCCTTCGTTGGCAAGCCAATTTCGTAACTTTCTGCCTTGCCACCCGAAATTGCGCTGTTTAAAATGTTTTCCATAACCGTTGGTTGCAAACCCGTTGTGTAACTGTTTATTAACACAAATAGTGGATTGTTTGACAACACTTTGTTGCACAATTTTACAAAATTAAAAATGTTATCTTCTATCTTCCACGTTTCACCTTTTGGCCCGCGCCCAAAAGAAGGTGGGTCCATAATTATGGCATCATATTTATTACTGCGCCTAATTTCACGTTCAACAAATTTAATGCAATCTTCTTGAATAAATCTAATATTACTTACATTGTTTAATTGGGCGTTGATTTTTGCAATATCAATCATGCTTTTTGCCGCGTCAATATGTGTAACTTTAGCCCCCGCCAATGCGCACGCCACACTTGCACCACCCGTATAGGCAAACAAGTTTAAAACTTTAATTTCCCTGTTCGCATCCTTTATTAATTTTTCCATTATATCCCAATTCACCGCCTGCTCAGGAAACAAACAAATGTGCTTAAAATTCATCGGTTCTATGTGAAATTTAATGTTTTTTCGTGAAATTATTAAATTTTTTTGAAAATTTTTACTAAATTTCCAATTTCCAGATTTATTTTCAGTGCGCAAAAATTTTGCGTCAACATCATCATTTATTTTTTTATCTGTGTTCCAAATAACTTGTGGGTCTGGGCGCAAAAAAGTGTAACCGCCAATTCTTTCCAATTTTTCCCCACTAGCGGTTTTTAAAATTTCATAATCTTTCCAACCAACTGCAATTTTCATTAATACACATCCAAAATCTTTTTCATATCAATGATGTCCGCAGAAGAAATTATGCCAAGAGGCCTGCCCGTATCTTTACCGTTTTTTGTTATTAAAATTATTAAAAGTTTTCTATTGTTTTCAAAATAATTCATTGCGTTGTCAATTGTTAAATCGGTGTCTGCCAACATAAAGTAATAATCTTCACCCATTGAATTTATTATTTCGCCAACAGAAGTGTTTTCAATAAACTCTTGCAAATTAACCTGCTCACCAACCTTTTGCCCTAACACCGTTAACAACTTGCGGGCGTTTAAAATGCCCATAAGTTTTTCACCGTCATAAGTTGGCAAATTGCCATACCCTGTGCGTGCAATAAGTTCCATTGC
>CANQZB010000042.1 GCA_947628195.1 uncultured Clostridia bacterium
CGTTAACAAGGCGGGCTAACCTTCTGGCAATTTCAGTTTTACCAACGCCTGTTGGCCCTTTTAAAATAATGTTTTTAGGTGTTATCTCATCGCTTAACGCTTTAGGAAGTTTACTTCTTCTATATCTGTTCCTTAACGCTATTGCAACGGCACGTTTTGCCTTGGATTGGCCTATTATATATTTATCCAAATTTGATACAATTTCTTTACAAGTCATCATAAATTACACCTCTTCTATAACGAAATTATTATTTGTAAACACACAAATTTCGCTTGCTATTTCCATTGATTTTATTGCAATTTCTCGCGCAGATAAATTAGTATTTTTTATTAACGCTTTAGCGGAAGCCAATGCGTAATTGCCACCACTGCCTATGGCGCAAATGCCATCGTCAGGTTCAATTACATCGCCCATGCAAGTTAAAATTAAAAGCGTATCTTTATCTGCCACAATCATAAGAGCTTGCGCATTATTATGCCCAGCGGAACGAATGCTTTTTGCATATTCAACTGCACTTCGCATTAAACTTCCGCTATATTTATTTAACATTTTTTCAAACTCTTCGCACATCGCAAACGCATCTGCCGTGCCACCGGCAAACCCCACAATTACTTTATCATCAAAAAGCCTGCGCACCTTGTGTGCACTGCTTTTAAATATAACGCTTTCACCCATTGTAACTTGCCCATCGCCTGCAATTACTGTTTTGCCATCCTTTTTAACTGCGACAATGGTTGTTCCTCTAAATTGTTCCATAATTTACTCCTTTATTTGTTTTAATGTTTGATTGATGCTTTCTAGCGAACGCAAACGAAATTTTTTATAGCGCAACTGCTTGTCCCTTTCTTGAATTGGGTTAAGAATGCCAAAATTTGCATTAATCGGCTGTACTGTTTTAGGGTCGGCATTAGTTAAATAATTATAAAGCCCACCTATAATAGTGTCCGCTGAAAAGGAAATTAGACTTTCATTTTTCAAGGTGCGTAGCACATTAATAGCACAATACAATCCGCTTGCAATGCTCTCCACGTAACCTTCCACCCCACTTAATTGCCCAGCAATAAATATTTTATTGTCAACTTTCAACCTAGAATATTTATCTAAGCATTTTGGAAAGTTAATAAAATTGTTTGTGTGCATTACGCCATAACGCAAGAATTCGGCGTTTTCTAGCCCTGGAATAAGCCTAAAAACGCGCTTTTGTTCACCAAAGGTAAGATTTGTTTGAAAACCTACCATGTTATACATTGTAGCATATTTATTTTCTTTTCTCAACTGAACAACGGCATATGGCTTATTATTTTTATGTGGATTTATTAAACCAACCGGTTTTAAGGGTCCAAATCTAATGGCATCTACGCCTCGGCTTGCTAAAATTTCAATAGGCATACAACTTTCAAAAATATTTTTCTTTTCAAAATTGTGAAGTTCCACGATTTTCGCGTTTATAAGTTCATTATAAAATTTGAGGTATTCGTCTTTATCCATTGGGCAATTAATATAATCATTTTCGCCTTTATTATATCTACTGCCCTCAAAGGCAACATCCATATTTATGCTTTCTGCATCCAATATGGGTGAGGCCGCATCGTAAAAATATAAAAAGTCTTCCCCAATTTTTTGTTTTAGTGCCTCACACATTTTAGGTGTGGTTAAAGGCCCCGTTGCTATTACCGTGATGGAATTTTTATCAAATTCGTCAACATCCTTGCAGTGCAGAATTATATTCTTATTTTGTTTGATTTGCTGGGTTACGCTTGCTGAAAAGGCATCTCTATCCACCGCCAAAGCCTGACCGGCAGGCACCCTATTTTCATACGCTGTTTTTAATAAAGCACTGCCTAATAGTGTAAGTTCTTGCTTAAATACCCCAGATGCAGTGTTTTCATCATCACTCTTAAGCGAATTACTGCAAACTATTTCGGCGTAATTTTCGCTGTGGTGTGCGGGCGTAAATTGTTTGCCTTTAATATCATAAAGGTTAACCTTTATTCCATGATTTGCTAAATACAAGGCGCATTCACTTCCTGCCAAACCCGCACCTATGATATTAACGTTCAACATAGTTACAACCCTTATTTTCGCACAATATTGTTTGTTTGTTAGAACTAAATTTTTTAAATAAATTTGCGCCACATTTAGGGCAAGGTTTATTTAAAGGAAGGTCCCAAGAAACATAATCGCATTTTGGATAATTGTTGCACCCAAAAAACAGTTTGCCGTGTTTGCTATGTTTGGCACTTACTACCCCTCCGCATTTTGGGCAAATGCCAGTTTCTGTTATTTGAGAATTTGCTAAATTTTTTGTATTTTTACATTTTGGGAAATTTGAACAAGCCAAAAATCTGCCAAATTTGCCATCTCTATAAACCATTATTGCGCCACATTTTTCACATTTTATATCGCTAGGCTCGGGCGCTGTTTTTTCAACATTTATGCCAGATTGCTTGCTGGCATAGTCCAACTGCTTTGCAAAATCTAGATAAAATCTATCTACAATATCTTGCCATTTTGTTTTGCCCAATTCAACATCGTCTAGTTCTTTTTCCATATCGGCTGTAAATTTTATATCCATAGCCTGTTTGAAATATTCTTCTAGATATTCAGTAACTTGCACGCCAAGTTCGGTTGGCACAAGATAATTTTTTTCTGTTTTAATGTATTCCCTATTAAACAAGGTTGTTATTGTGTTTGCATATGTTGACGGGCGACCAATGCCTTGAATTTCCATTTCGTGAGTTAATGTTCCGGTGTTAAACCTTACAGGCGGTTTTGTAAATTTCTGTTCGGTTTTTATTTTGTTTTTTGTTACAATTTCGCCCTCAGCTAACGAAGGTATGTTTATTCCACCCTTTTCATCCTCTTGAGGTTTAATTAGTTTTGTAAAACCATCGAAAATAAGGGCTTTGCCACTTGCACGGAACTTATAATCTTCTGCCAAAATATCAACAGTAAGGCTATCATACTGTGCCCAACTCATCTGGCTGGCAACAAATCTATTAAAAATTAAAGTGTAAAGTTTTAAATATTGCTCATCAATTTTATCCTTTAAATATTCAGGAGTGTATTTAAGATTGATTGGCCTAATTGCTTCGTGCGCATCTTGTGCGCCTTGTTTTGCAGTAAACTCATTAAATTTGCCAGGATGATATTCTTTGCCGAAATTTTCTAAAATATAATCTCTTGCCATAAATTGTGCATCTGTGCTTACACGGGTACTATCTGTACGTATATAGGTTACAAGAGCGGTTTTGCCTTCCCCTTTTATCATAACGCCTTCATATAAAGATTGCGCCGTTTTGGTGTAGGTTGGCAAGGTCATTTTAAGTTTTGATGTGGCATCTTGTTGCAAGCTACTTGTAATATAAGGTGCTGGCGGTTTAGAATAGGCAACCTGCCTTTTAACAATTCCAACTTTGTATTCAGCCGGTTCTATAATTTTTAAAATTTCATCTACTTGCTCTTTATTTTTTATATCAAGTTTTTTATCTTTAAATTGAATAAGATCTGCTTTAAATTTTTGTTTATCCTTACTAAGTTCTGCAGAAATATTCCAATATTCTTCAGGAACGAAATTTTTAATTGCTTTTTCCCTATCCACAATTAGTTTAAGAGTAACCGATTGCACACGTCCGGCAGAAAGTTTGCCGTGAATTTTTTTTGAAAGAAGTGGGCTTAATTTGTAGCCCATAATTCTATCCAAAACACGCCTGCCTTGTTGAGCGTTAACTAAATCGTAATTTATAGGCTGTGGATTTGCAATGCTAGCGTTTACAACATTTTTGCTTATTTCGTTAAATGCAGTGCGCACTTTTGCATCTTTTTCCAACCCCAAAATTGTTGCCAAATGCCAAGCTATTGCCTCACCTTCACGGTCCGGATCGCTTGCTAGATATATCGCATCTGCCTTTTCTGCCAATTTTTTTAACTGCTCTACCGTCGCTTTTTTGTTGGGTATTATTTCGTAAGTTGGTTCGTAATTATTATTTAAATCAATTGCAAAACTGTTTGCTGGAAGATCACGAACATGGCCTTTTGTTGCAAAAACAACATATTCTGGCCCTAAATATTTTTTAATTGATTCTAGTTTACCTGGTCCTTCTATAAATACAAGTTTCATTATCAGTTCCTTAACTCATTATATAGCTGTTATTGGCTAATTTTGTTATTATGCCGTTCATTTCAAGTTCCAACAAAAGCGCATTTAGTTCGTTTACTGGAAGTTTAGTATAGTCTGCAATCTCTTGAAATGTCTTTTTTTCAGCCTTTATATAATCTATAATATTTTGAGCATTTAAGTCAAGTTGAACGGAAGAATTTTCAAAATTTTCTTTATTAATATGCAAAAAATCCAATATTTTATCCGGATTAATGGTAAATGCTGGCGGATATTCATCAATTAATTTATTAACGCCAGCAGATGCAGGTGAATTAATTTTGCCAGGAACAGCAAAAATTTCTCGCCCGTAATCTATGGCATAGTTGGTTGTTATTAACGCCCCGCTTTTTTCGCCAGCCTCTGTTATTACCACACCCTTGCTTAAGCCCGCAATGATGCGGTTCCTTAATGGAAAATAATATGATTGTGCGGAAACATCGGGGCTAGTTTCGGTTATTAAAAGATTATTTTCCGCAATTTTGCGTGCCAAGCCCAAATTCATAACGGGATAGATATGATAAAGCCCGCCCGCAAGAACGGCGATTGTGTTGCCACCCTCTTCAAGCGCTGTTTTATGTGCAGTTGTGTCCACACCCACTGCCAAGCCAGATATAATGGTTATGTTATATTTAACAAGTTCTTTTACAAATTGTTTTGTGGTAACGATGCCATAATCTGTTGGTTTACGTGTGCCAACAAATGCTATTGATAAAGTGTTTAAAAGTTGCGTGTTGCCTAAACAATACAAACATAAAGGTGGGCTATCTATTTCCTTAAGTTGTGAAGGATATTTATCATTATTAATAGTTATCATTTCAATTTTGCTTCTTTCAAAACGCTCTATTTGACTATTTAAATAGTTATCATCAAGCAAAGCGCTCATCTTTTTAAATTCTTCTTGTGTAAGCACTTCTCGAAAAGCCGGTTTTAAAAGAAAAACCTTTTTAATGTCCAAACTGACATCAAACAAGGAAAGTAATTTAACTTTCTTTTGATAACTTAAAAAAGGAAATAAATCTAACCAAATTATGTTCTTATCTTCATTCGTCATACTGTGTATTTTTTATCTAATGTTCTATATTGTATTGCTTCTAAGATGTGCTGTTTTTCTATGTTCTCTTTGCCGTCTAAATCCGCTATTGTTCTTGCCACTTTTAAAATTCGATTATATGCGCGCGCAGACAAATTGAATTTTTTGAACGCCGTTTCAATAAGGTCGCTACTTTCTTTATCTAGCGTGCAATATTTTTTAAATTCCTTTTCATTCATTTTAGAATTTGAATAAATTCCGCTGTTTTTAAAGCGATTTAGTTGCACTTCACGGGCTTTATTAACACGCTTTTTTATTTCAGCACTAGGTTCTTCCAACTCGTAATGTGCCAAATCTTCATAATTTACGCTATCCACTTCTATGTGCAAATCTATTCTATCTAACACCGGTCCGGAAATTTTAGAAAGATATTTATGTATTGCCGTTGCGGTGCATTTACATTCATGATTAGGGCTTCCGTAATAGCCACATGGGCAAGGGTTCATACTGGCAACCAATATGAAATTGGCAGGATATTGCACTGTTAAAGCGTTACGGGCAACTGTAATATACCCATCTTCCATTGGTTGGCGCAGAGTTTCTATTGTGTTGCGGTTATATTCTGGCAATTCATCTAAAAAAAGTACGCCATTATGTGCAAGGCTTATTTCACCCGGCTTAGCTTTTAACCCGCCACCAGTTAACGCAATTAATGTGGCAGTGTGATGCGGACTTCTAAACGGACGCTCTACAACAATGCCTCTTTTGGCATCTAGCACACCTGCAACGCTATGAATTTTGGTTACTTCAAGGCTTTCTTCAAAGGTTAGATCTGGCAAAATTGAAGGGAAGCATTTTGCAAGCATAGTTTTACCCGCCCCAGGAGGACCAATTAACAAAATGTTATGCCCGCCCGCAGCGGCAATTTCCATGGCACGTTTTGCGCTTACTTGACCTTTTACATAGGCAAAATCGTGTTTAAAGTCATGTTCCTTTAAGGCACTTTCAAAAGTTTTATTGTCATTTGGTTGAATATGGATTTCACCTTTTAAAAAACCAACCACTTCGCGCAAAGTTTGAACAGGATAAACCTCTATTTTGTCAATAAAAGCGGCTTCCATAGCATTTTCTTTTGGAATAATAAATTTATTATAGCCCATTTGTTTAGCGGAAATAAGCATAGGCAGAATGCCATTTAATTTTCTTACATCGCCATTTAGGCTTAATTCGCCAAGCACAACAAAATCTTTTAATGATTTATTGTCAATAATTTCTTCAGATACCAAAATGCCAAGTGCAATAGGTAAATCGTACATACTGCCCTCTTTTTTTGTTGCTGCTGGCGCAAGATTTATAATTACTTTATTAATTGGATAGTTAAAAGCGCTGTTTTTTATGGCAGCTTTAACCCTACTTTTACTTTCCTTAATTGCAGTGTCTGCCAAGCCAACAACGTCATAGCCCGGCAAACCAGTGTTAATATCCAATTCTATTGTAACAGGATAACCTGTTATGCCTGTTAAACCATAAGATAAAATTTTTGCTAACATATTTTTATTTTACAAATTTTGCCAAAACCTGTCAACTAATTATCGAACAAATGTTTGATTTGCGTTAAAAAAGTGGCGTTTTGCCACTTTTATAAGTTTTTAATACATTCATCTAGTTTTTCTTTTGATTTTTGAAGTTTTGATGTCTTCTTTTCATCGGTTTTAGAATGCGAATGTTTAAATTTCTTTTCCTCTGATTCATTAAGTTTATCATCCAACTTTTTAGAAATGGAATCGCCGTTAAAATCATTATAAAGAATATCCTTTTTTAATAGTTGCAATTCTTCCAAATTGTTTGTTGCAATCATAGCATCAATCATTTCATCGCTATAATTTTTTGATCGCCTCATTGCACTCCTTATGTAATATGCGGATTCATATGTTGGATATTTGATAATTAGTGAGTTTATTGTGTCATAATATTTTGAATCCGTTGCATAATTTATTATCCTGTATAAATCTTCAGCGTAGTTATCATAATAAGAATCAAAATTTTCTTCTAAAATAGATATAATTTGTTCTGTAGTTAAAACATCTTTGTGATTGTTAAAATAAATATAAAGATATCTATTAGGAATTGATGAAGCTATGATGTTACTAGAAAAAACTATCTTTTTACTTTTCATAACACTGCTGAAAAAATCATAATTTACGCCGAAGATGCCATTAATATATTTAAACAAATAAATTGCAATATCTTCACGCTCGTTAACAAGTTTTGCAAGAGAATCTTCAATTGCTTCAAAACCACCTAACTTGTAAGTATTTAAGATTTGTTTTGCAATTTTCCTTTTTTCATAAAATTCTTTAATAAAGCCCATTTTACCACTCCTTAGCCTTAATATAGCACCGATTTTTCAATCTGTCAATACCCTTTTTAAAGAAATTTAAAGAAAAAAGGCATTACTGCCTATCTTACTTCTTTAACTTTTGCTGCCTTACCTGAAAGATTGCGAATGTAATAAATTTTAGCACGGCGAACTTTACCTTTGCGAACAACCACAACTTTATCTATTCTTGGGCTGTTTGTAGGGAATGTTCTTTCCACGCCAACGCCAAAAGAAATGCGCCTAACTGTAAAGTTTTCTCTTACTCCAGAG
>CANQZB010000043.1 GCA_947628195.1 uncultured Clostridia bacterium
GATGGCTATACTTTGGGCAGTGTTACAACCAATTCGGGCAATCGATTTAATGTTAGTTATAAAGAAATTTGCGCCAACACCGACATTAATTACAACAGCGTTAACTTTGGCGGAATTGCACCTACAAACAATGGCATAATAACAAATTGCAAAGTGTCAGGTTATGTGGCGCTTTCTGCCAAACCGTTAGAAGATAGCGCCGGTGCAACCATAAACTTTAACATGGGCGGTGTTTGTGCAAGCAACAACGGCTATATAACAAATTCTGCAAGCCATTTAGGCATGTTTGCAATGGCAAATATTGGTGGCCTAGTTTACAGCAATAATAACGGCGGGAAAATAGTTTCCAGCGTGTTTGATGCAAGTGAAAGTTTTAACACTTATCGCGAAGTTAAAAATTACACTTACAACAGTTCATCGAGTGCCACAAACAGCGTTTTAATAAACTCCACTGGCGCGATTTACGCTAATCGAGATATAGAAAAAGAAATTGAGGTTGGCGGTTTTGCCGTGTTAAACAGCGGTGAAATCTCTATGAGTTATGTAACAGTTGGTTACACCACAATTAACACCACGCAGTTGGAAAATGCTCTTTCAAGATACCAGTTTGCCGGCTTTGTGTATAATAATTCTAGTGTTGTTAAAGATTGCTATTCGCAGTTTGAAACAATAGGGCACAACCCTAACTATTTCAACGGCTTTGTGGTGGATAATGGCGGAACAATTTCCACAAGTTATTCCAACATCAATTCGGGCGTGCATAGCGATTGGCTAATTATAAATATGTTTGCGCCAAGCACAGTTGGCGGAACAATACAAGATTGTTACGAAATTAATGAGGAGAAAGAGAACGACCAATCTCCAAAGATAGAGGGCGTTACACGCATAAGCTATTTAGAAGCATTCGATAAATCTTCTTTCACAAACTTCTTGTTTGGGAATAACATCAGTTCAGTGTGGACAATTAACAATAGCATGCCAGAACTTGTGGCTTGTTTGGAAAAGGCGGAATATACTGAAGATAAACCAAGCGATGACGACTATTTCTACGGCTTAAGGCGCATTAAAATTATTGAAAATAGTTCTACAAATGAAGATGGAACAATAACTAAAAATTATATTTACCAAACGCTAGATAACGGCTACGGCAATAAACAAAACCCAATAGTTATTTACGATTTAAAAACGTACAATACCTATTTTGCCGAGGAAAACGCAAACTTTTACAATAAATATTTTAGATTTGTAACCGATATTGACTTTACATCAGTGCGTGAAAATCCGTTAACCAGCACGGTTACGTTTGGCGGAAACATTCAGGGCAACAATATGTCTATTAACAACTTAATGCTTTATTCCCCTGAAGATTTGTCGTCTATTGGGTTGTTTAAAAACCTTTCTGGCACATATAGTGCAGATATTGAAAACGCAGTAAGAAATTTAACAATTAATTTCTATTCAATAAATGCGGTGCACACCCAAGCAGTGGGAACGCTTGCCGGAATTATAGAAAACTTTAATTTATACAATATATCTGTAAACGCAGTTAATTCTAACAACAGCGTAGTTCAAGGTGGCAATGCAGTTGGCGGTTTGGCAGGCATTATCCGCGGAGAGTTCGATATGGAAAACATATCCTCAACTGTTGGGGCTTTCAGCAACTATCAGTTCAACAGATACAGTTACGGCGTTTATTTATCTAAAAACAACGGGCTTTCTGCCGGAGAAAATAATTTGCATGATGCAAATAAAGAATATTCGTTATTCTACGCAGGCTCGGTGGCGGGCATTGTGGACGGATATGACTATTCTAATTATTCAATTTCAAATAATAGGAACATAGACGCAGATAAATATTTTGAATTGCGAAACATAACTGTTAGCGGTAGCATTGCAGTATCTGGCGAAACGGTTGGCTCTGCCTTCGGTCTGATTGGCGAACGCGTAAAATTAATTAATGGCCAAGTCAATTTAACAGGCGGAAACCTTTCCGGAAAACAATACTCTGGCGGTTTGGTGGGCGAAAATCGTGGCGTTATACAAGATTCGTCAATAATAATTGAGCCGGATATGTTTGCAAATTCAACCTATGTTTCAGCCGGTGTTGTTGGTTTTAATTTGGGCGGATTGATTTTAAACACTAACGCAAGTTTAAATATTAATAAAACCACAAACAACACAACAGTTGGCGGAATTGTGGGCAGAAATTTAAACGGCTTTGTTAAAGATTGCTATTTTAGTGGTGAACTTTTAGGAAGTTTCACGGGCGGATTAATAGGTGCAGATTACACAAAAAACACATTGACCAATGCTTCTAATGGTGCGGGCGTGCTTTATGCAGATTGCCATACTGCATTGCCTGATAGTGTAACTTATATATACACCGAAGACGAAATTGAAAACATAATTGCTAATGAAATTACAAATTCGTCAATTTCCAAAGAAACTTTAAACTATTTCTTTAACAACTTAAATAAATTCTATGGCTATAAGCATAGCGAAACTGAATATTTCAGCGCGTTAAATTATATTCGTGTTCTAGGCTTGGCGGTTGGTTTATTTGACCATGAAATGGATTTGATTTACGGCTTGGATACGGCAAATGAAAGCCTAACCTTTAACGGCCAAGTAAGTATAGATGGCGTATCTAAATTGGGCGAAGCATCGCTTTATGATGGTGCAGAATTAAACCTTCCTTATATGAATTATATTCTAATGGATACAGATAAAAATTACGTAATGTACGCATTAGGTGCAGAAACCGAGAACTTTAATTCATGGATGCACGACAGTTATTCTTCGGATATGGTGGCATTTATTAACAGCGGAACTGCCAAAACAGAACTTCAAATTGTTGACGGAACTTCATCAGAGCCAATTAAATTTAAAATATTTGTAACTGGTGCATCGGGTGAAAGCGCTTATAAAATAAAATTGCTTTCAGATGCTGGTGGGGAATCCTTAACATTAAAATTCACTGTTACAGAAGATATATTAAATCTGTTCAAAATTGACGAAGAAAATATAGTATCCGTTTCTGTTAACGGGGAAGAATATAAGCCAAGTGAAGATTTCAAATTACAGGCTAGCGGTGTTATAATGGGTGCTGTGTTTATTGAAAATGAATGCAGTATTCAATTTAGTGGCAAATCCATCGCCGAGGATGGAGGCACAATAACCTCAAAATTTACTTTTACCTTGACAGATTAAATTTTTGTGATATAATATCAGTATGAAAATCGATTACAACAAATTAATGCAAGAAGAAATAACTAGTTTTGGTGTAAAGCCAAAACTAGTTTTGCATTGTTGTTGCGCGCCTTGCTCTTCGGCCGTTATTGAAAAAATAAGCAAATATTTTGAAATTACATATTTGTTTTTTAACCCAAATATTTATCCGGAAAGCGAATATGTTACGCGCAAAAACGAGTTCAATAAATTAGGTGTTAAACTAGAAGATTTAGGCTATAACCACAACGAATTTTTGGAATTAATTAAGGGGAAAGAGCAAGAAGCTGAAGGCGGGGATAGATGCAAACTTTGCATTGCTTATAGAATGGATAAAGCCTTTAAATATGCTGTTGAAAACAATTTTGAAGTTGTTACAACCACCTTGTCAATAAGCCCACATAAAGATGCCGAATTTATAAATCAAGTTGGTGAAGCCCTGGAAAAGAAATACGGAATAAAATATCTACACGCAGATTTTAAAAAGGAAAATGGCTATTTGCGAAGCATTCAAATTTGCAAGAATAAAAATATTTATAGGCAGAATTATTGCGGGTGCGAATTTAGTATGCAAACAAAATAAATTTTCATATATATCAATATGCTGAACAGGATATTGATAGATAAAATCAGTTTAATAAACAATGTAAAATTAATCCGCGAAAAAAATAAAAAATCACTTTTATGCGCCATGGTAAAAGCCAATGCTTATGGTGTGGGCGCAAAAGAAGTGGTAAAAATTTTAAATAATTTCGTGGATTTTTTTGGCGTTTCTAATGTTTTGGAAGCCAAAGCAATAATGAATATAACCAATAAAAAAATTTTAATTGTGGGTGCAATAGACGGCAAAATTGACACTAGATTTTCTTACACCTGCTTTGGCATAGAAGATGTTGAAAGACTGGCAAAATTAAAAATCCCTTTAAACATACATTTAAAAGTTAATGTTGGCATGAACAGGTTTGGCTTTAAAAATATTTTGGAATTTAAACGTGCAATTTTAATAATTAACAACAGCATGCTTAATTTGGAAGGCGTTTTTACGCACTTCCCAACAGCCGACAAATTGGTTGATACCCAGTTTAAGAAATTTAAAAAATTTGTGAATATTTGCCACATGTTCGGCTTAAATCCCATCATTCACGCCGACAATAGTTCGGTTAGCGATAATAAAAATCACCATTTAGATATGGTGAGAATAGGTTTCAATTTATTTAACAAAAACGATTCCGGCTTTAAGCCAATAGTTAAAATAGAAAGCAAAATTATTCAAATAAACGAAGTTGGCTCGGGCGAGCTTGTTGGCTATAATTATCGTGCCGTGGCAAATAAGCCAATGCGGGTGGCAGTTCTGCCAATTGGTTATGCCGATGGCTTCGATATGCATTATTTGGGCATAAATCTTTTTATAAACGGCTTTAAATGTAAGGTGCTAAACATTTGTATGGATTGTTTTATGTTGGATGTAACTAATACAAATTTAAAGCAAAATGATAAGGTCGAAATTTTAAACGAGCAAAACAATTTGTTGCATTATGCAAGTTTTGCCAAAACGCACGAATATGAAGTGATGACTAAATTTTCTTATTTGCGCGGAAAAAGGATTGTAAATTAGTCGTTTCGCCTAAAAGAGAAAATTAACAAAACTAATCTTAAAAGAGATAGGATAGAAGTAACCAAGGCTGCCACATAGGTTAAAGCGGCTGCATTAAGCACCTTTTTAACGCCTTCCGCCTCTTGCTCGTCTAATTCATTTGTGTCAATTAGCATTCTATATGCGCGCTTGCTGGCATTTAATTCTATTGGCAGAGTTATTAAACAGAATAAAATGTTAAGCCCGTAAATTCCAATGCCAATGTACAACAAAACATCTGCCGAGGTGCCAAGGTAGGCAATTTCCATAATAATGCCAATAAATATTAACGGCCAAGCAAAATATCCTAAAAAATTTATTACAGGCACTAAAAAGTTTCTAACTTTAATAGGCAAATATTTTTCTTTGTGTTGGAAAACATGGCCTATTTCATGCGCTGCCACGCCAATTGCGGAAATGCTTTGTTTGTTGTAAACACTTTCGGAAAGGGAAACTGTGTTGTTTCGTGGGTCGTAATTATCTGTAAGTTCACCCCTTATATGTTTAATTTGGGTGTCGGACATGCCGGCTCCGTCTAACATATATCGCGCCACCTCGTGAGCCTTTCTGCCCGTTTTGGTGTTAATTCTGTCAAATTCATTAAATGTTGTGTAAACTTTTGTTTGGGCATAAATTCCTAAAATAATTCCGGGAATCATAACAAAACCCAATATGTAATAAGTCCAATAAATAGCAAACATTAAAAACTCCTTAAATATATATTATCACAAAAATAAAAAAAATCAACAAAAATAAAAATATTTTAACGTAATTTGTAAAAATAATATAAAAAATTAATTTATTTATTAATTTCATTTAGTAATTTTATAAATTTTATATAGTAATTATTTAATTAAATATAAATAAATCCAATAAAAAATAAAAAAATAATTTAAAAATATTTTAAAAAATTATTAAAAAATATTAGTAATTAATTAAATATTGTGTTATAATAAAGTTGTAAATAAATGTCTAAATAAGATGTTTAAGGGGTAATATATGAACATTTTTAATGAAATTGACAGATTTTTTGCTTCATTAAATAATTATATTAATTATAATGAAATATTAATAATATTTCTTGGATTATTTATTTTTTCTGCAATAGTGGTTATTATTTCCACTTCTAATTCTTACGAGGCAAAATTAATTAAAGCTATTGATAAATTTAATCATTATTTTATTAATAATCCAAATATTACGGAAGAAAATTTAATTTCTTTTAATAATAAAATGAAATCAAGAAGTGTGCCAAAACAATTGCGCAAACAATGGCAGCAATTTGTTCTTTATAGGGAAGATAAGGCAAGCCATTATATGTCCTTTGAAAACTGCGTTGCGGCCCCTTTGCGTAACAGCACTTTTAAACGCGATGTGTCTGTTTTCAACATGTTTTCATATATTATCGCTTTCGTGTGCTTATTATTGAATTTGTATTATTCTTCTTATGAAGGCATTTTAATATCCAGCGCGGGCAATTTCTCGTTTGACTTTTCAACATTTTTACAACACGTTTTGTTATGCCCAGTTATAATTATTATTTTAAATCATTTATTAACAATAATGTTTAATTTTAGGCACAATGCAATAGTTGATGACCTTTATCAAAACTATCAATATTTTGAAGCCAACATTGATAAAGCAACCGAAACTCTGCCTGAGTATGTGGACTATGAAGTGTTGTTTGATAAAAACGAAATTAAACGAGGGATTCCTATTCTGTACATTTATTTGCAGAGGCGTGCAGAAGAAGAAAAACGCGAGCTTGAAACTGCAAGGCTAAAAAATGTTGAACATGAAAAGTTTAATTTTGATGAAGCTGGGGTTGCCAGTTCGCTTGTGTTGGATAGGGCAATGCAAGAAGCGGAAAACTATATTGCCGAACGTAAAAAATTATTGCAAGATATAGAGCAAATTAACGCAGAAATTACTCAGGAAGAACTTAATTTTAGGGAAACAACCAAAGAGTATCAGCGTCAAATGCAAGTTAGTAAAGAAACTTTTGATAACTTTAAAGCCCAACTTGAAGATGCAAGTTCCACCATCGAAACTAACTATATTAAAAAACAGCAACAACAAGAATTGGATCGCCAACGCAATTTGGAAAGGGATTACGACACGGCAACGGATCGCCACAACAAACTTTTACAAGATTTACAAGGGGAAGTTGAAACCGTTGATGCTCAAATTAAAAAGGCAAAAACCACGCTTGAAAAAGGCATGATGAGCGAATTTGCAACTTACAGCGAAAAGGTTTATGCCGAAGCTAAAAAAGTGGCAGAAGGGCGTCAAAAAGAAAAGATTGCGAATTTGGAGTCTAACATAAAACAATTACAGGAACAAATTGAAGCAACTAATGCTGAATATTCTAACACTTATCAAGCCAAGCCGGAGCCAGAGCCTTTAACCGAAAACACCTATTCCACTCAAGAACAGCCAACTCAGCAATATGAGGACACTTATCAAGATGAACCTGTTCAGCAGAATGAAGAGGAAGTGGAAGAGAGCGAAGTCCCTGACCAAGAATACGATTCTCAGGAATATGATTCTACGGACGAAGAGCCGGGCGATGAGCAGTATGATATAGTTAATGAAAACGAGCAAGAGTTAGATGAACACCTATTAACTGATGAAGAGTTGGACGAAAATGCTAACATAGAAGACACAGACGAAGAAGATAGCGATGGTTTATTTGAAGGAAATACAGAATTTAATGAGGGGGAAAATTTAAATTCTGACAATAGCGTGCAAGCGCACGACATCTTCACCGTGCAGGAAGACGAAAGCAAAGGGGTAAAAAAGGCTGGAAGGCCAAGAAAAGAAAAGGCAGAAACAGTAAAAACCAGCACAGGCAAGCGCGGAAGGCCTAAAAAAGTTGAAG
>CANQZB010000044.1 GCA_947628195.1 uncultured Clostridia bacterium
CGTAACATTCACTTCGCCCGGCTGTAAAAATGTTAAATAACCCCAATCTGTTATGTCTGCAATCGAAGGATTATCCAGTTCAAAATTTACTTGTTTTATTGTTGCATCTTCTGGCAGAACGCGATACTCAACCTGCTCATTTTTGTTTGAAGTTATAATTTCTTCTTTCTCAACACTAAGCGATGTTACTGGGCGAATTACGCTTAGCGAGGCTGTGTCGCTAAATCCGCCATCAACCGAAACTGCAGTTATATTTACATTTCCAATAGATAGCCCGTGAACCAGGCCGTTTGGGTCCACAACCGCAACTTGTTCGTTATCTGAACTAAAAATAACTTCTCTGTTTAGTGCTTCGTTTGGCACAATTTCGGCTGTTAGTTGCAAACTTCCGCCCAAGTGCAAACGCGATGTTTCAAAATTTAATTTAACTTGGTGAACTTTTGTATCCCCAACATAGAACGAGCAGTAAGAGCGCTTGCTTCCGTCCTTGTTCATGGCGGAAATGTAACCACTGCCAATGCCAACAAAATCAACATGGCCTTTTTCATCAACAACCGCGGCCTCTTCGTTACTGCTGCTGAAACGCACTTCTTTGTCCGTTGCGGCATTTGGATAAATTACATAACTTAAATCCACACTGTCGCCCACCACTGCCGTTATGTCATTTTCGCTTAAAACAATTCTTTCAATTGAAATATAAATATCTCCAACCGCCACAGTTGAAGTGAGTTTTACAATTACAATTGCCAGAATTGGTATGGCAAGCATTAAAAAGATTAACAATTTTTTCATGCTACACCTCAATCCTTTCATAGCGCTGTTCAAGTTTGTAGAACAGCCTAAACAGTTCAATTAAAGCAAACGGCACGCCAAAGCCGAACAAAACGAGATACATTGACGGAACGCTAACAAACAGCGAAAGCACAATTCCTGCAATGCCCATAACTAGAGATATTGTAAAGCCAATGCCGATTGATGCGGAAGTGTTTTTTGTGCTTGAAGAGAGTTCGCCGTTTTCAATATACTCAAATTGCGGGCGCTTAATATCCATGCTAATTGAATTGCAAATGCTGCCTATAATAACAAACGAAAGTGCGGAAGCAATTATTAGCGCGGAAGAATAAGTTATAAAATTAGCCATTGCCAGCACAAGGCAGGAAACGAAAATTGCCGGAATTGAAATTAGCAAATAAATTAAAAATTTAACTGTTATTTGTTTTGTAAAACTAACAGGAATTATTTTTGTTAAAAAGAAATTTCCGCCTTCTCGTGTTATTGAAGTTGCCGAAAAAGATGTGCCCATGCTTAAAAACATTATTAGCACTAGCACCACAATTCCCGGTAACACGCTTGAACCTAGCGAAGGAGTGCTAACGTTTGAAACAATTTCACTTGAAAAGTAAACCATAAGCGGAGTGGTGAAAACAATTGTTAAATATTGGAATGCGTAGTTTGTTGAGCGGAAAATTGTTTTAAATTCCTTTTGAACAAATGCTGTTGTTGGCCTGTGATATTTAATTTTTGTTCGCTTTGAAAATGCTCGCTGATTTTTGCTTGAATTTAAAAGAGAAAAGTATAAATATTTTGCAAACAAGTAAACAAGCGCAGACAAAATTAAAACAAGAGCAAGCAAAATAGTTAAACTTTTAAAATAGTTGTAACAAAGCAGAATATTTTTAAACAGCAAAGGCAGATGCAAGTAACTTGCAAACTGTTTTATTGCATAAACTGTGGAACTATCAAACGAGAAGTGCCCAGATTCAAAAATATTCAACACAAATTTTAAAACATATATGTAAACAGTAAATCCGGCAATAAGCACAAGTGTGTAAAACAACAACAAAATCATAAATTTATTTTTAAAAATGCGAATTAAGCCCATTACAGGCACAGACAATAAAACTGCCAACAAAACGGGAATTATTGGCAGGAACAAAACATTTGGCAAAAGCAAAATGTAGAAAAGTGCGGTTTGCATGGTTTTAATTCCAAATAGAATGAATGTTGGCAAACTAATAAGCAGTGAAAAACTCAACTGCTTTAAATATACATATAAAAATTTTGCAAGGAAAATGTCAATTCCGCCAACGGGCAGTTTTAAAATGGATAAATCCACCTTAGTAAACAAAATTTTGGTTGCTGTTATAACGCCCAAAATTAAATGCAGAAGCATCATAAGGGCGGAAAATATTGTAATAAACTCATGCGCCATATTTGCTTCAACAAAAACGCCCATAACCATGTTTATTGCAAAAAGGAAGATTGAAGCAAGCACGCCAGCACCAATAATTGTTAACAGAATTTTTCTAAGGCGGAAGAAAAAGCCTTCGCCCTTATAGCGCGAAGAATTTGTCATTAATTCAAATTTCAAAAGTGCTTGAAATTTGGTCAAACCTTACTCCTTTATTTCGTCTTTTGTTAAATTTAAAAAGTGTTCTTCTAGCGATTTGCCAGATTTTTGAAACTGCTTAACGTTAATAATTTCCAGCAAATGGCCGTTGTTAATTATTGCAACTCGGTCGCACAATTTTTCCACCATGTCAATGTTGTGCGAAGAGAACAAAACAGAATTGCCATTTTTCTTATGCTCAATCATATAATCCTTAATTTCGGCAATGCTTTGTGGGTCCAACCCAACAAGTGGCTCGTCTAGCACCCAGAGGTTGGGGTTGTGAATTAACGCAGCAATAATGCAAATTTTTTGCTTCATGCCGTGCGAATAAGAGCGGATTTGCTTATCTAGTGCGTTAGTCATTGAAAAGCGAGATGCAAACATGTTAATTCTGCTTTCCAGCACATCGCGTTTAACCCCGTAAACATTGCCCATAAACGTGGCGTATTCTCTGCCGGTTAGGCTATCGTAAACGGCGTGGTCGTCCGGCACATAGCCGATGTTGGATTTTGCAGCAATAGAATCTTTTTTAATGTCGTGCCCACAAACCAGCACTTCACCCTTTTCAAAAGGGATAATTCCGGTTAAACACTTAATTGTTGTGCTTTTGCCGGCACCGTTTTTGCCAAGAAAACCAAAAATTTCACCATCGTTGACGGTTAAACTTAAATCTTGCACCGAAAATCTATCACTATTTTTGTATTTTTTGCTTAAATTTTTTATAACTAACATTCGGCAATTCCTTTTACTATTTTATGATAGCAAAATTAAAGAGTTTTGTCAATATATAAATATAAAATTATATTTAGTATTATTTATGCGCGCGTATATGCGCGTTCCCACTTATTGTATCCGGTGCAAATAAGAAAACAAAAAAGCATATTAGATTTTATAAGTAAAAAGCATAATCGGGTGGAATTTTAACATAAATTTAAATATGTACAAGTTTTTTAAAAAAAATTTAGGTTTTTTGGTGGTAATTTTAATTTTTTTATTGCTTTCCACCATAATATTTCAAGCGGTTTTAACTGCCAGCAAAGCGTATAACGGAATAACTATTTTGCTTGATGCTGGGCATGGTGGCAGAGACGGAGGAAGTGTGGGCGTTAACGGCACAGTTGAAAAGGAAATAAATTTAACCTACACATTAAAGTTGAAAGAAAAATTGATAAATTCTGGTTACCGGGTGGAACTAACGCGCAAAAATGACGATGGGCTTTACAGCAATTTGGCAAAAAACAAAAAACTGAGCGACATGCAGGCGCGGTTTAACATAATAAAAAAAACCAACCCAAGTTTGGTGATTTCAATTCACATGAACAGTTTTCCTGACCACAGCGTTAGCGGGGCAAACACATATTATCGCGCTTCGGACGAAGCCAGCCAAAAGGTTGCCAACCTTATTCAAGCCTCGCTTAACACTTATTGCGGTGCACCAAACACGCTTGCCAAGCCGGGAGATTATTACATTTTAAATTGCAGTTATTACACCGCCGTGCTGATAGAATGCGGATTTATTTCCAACCCAACCGAAGAGCTTAAACTAAATGACGAAGCATATTTAAACTCCCTAACCGATGCAATTTGTTCCGCACTTATGCTATATTTTGGCGTGCAAAGCATTTAAACGCCCAAAATTAATTTTGCGCTTAGCATTTAAAAAATTCCGCCTAACATTTTTTATTTTTTAAAAAGTATTGACAATAAATTAAATTATTTATAATATATAACTATGAAAAAGTTAGGTAAATATTTAATAATTACTTTATTATTACTGTTAGGGTTATGTTGTGTTGGCGTATTATACTTGTTTTTTGTGCCAAACTCATCGCTTTTTGAAATTAAATACATAAGTTTAAGTCAGGACCATTTGTCCGAAGTTTATGAGTACGATTCCCAAAGTTTTAGCACCATTCAGTTAACTTCCAACGCTTATGATGTTGATGTTGTTGTGCAGGAGAACAGCAAGTCAGTTTCGGTTAAAGTTTATGCCAACTCTTGGGGTTTTGTGCTAAAAAACAACAGCGAAGTTAACATTTCCAGCAGTGTAGAAAATTCAATTTTAAAATTTAATGTGGAAGAGCCGAACGGCTGGGCAATTAAAAATGCTTCTAAAATAACACTTTATCTGCCCGCAGAGGAAGTGATTAATTTAAATTTAATAAACAACAGCGCAAAAACCACAATTCGCCAAGGCGTGCCTAAAATAGATAATTTAATTTACAAAACCAAATCTGGCAATTTAACCTTTGAAGCCGGCCAAATTGACGGCAAACTGAATTTGGATTTGGGCAGTTCCACATTCAAACTTTCCGATGCTGTTCAACTAAATCAAAACGATGTGAACTTGCGCTTAACCAGTGGCAAATTTGACGCTAGCGCCAGTGCCGATTTGGGCAATGTTGATGTGGAATATAATGAATATGGCGTAATTTTGTTAAATAACTGCAATCAGTTAAGGTCAGATAATCGCTCTTCTGGCGGAAGAATTGAGGCAAGCAAAATAAACAAGGTGCGCTTAATTGCTGGGGATACGAATTTAAAAGTTGATGAATTGGTTACCGGCAATGTGGAAATTTACAGGTCTGGCAGTGTTTCGGTTAACACCGTTTCGCAGTCCGCCGTTATTCACACCCAAACGGGCAAAATTAACATAAGCAATGCGCAGGGCTATGTGCAGTTATCCAGTTCGGATGGTGAAATTAATGTAAGTTCTGCCTATTCCGCCGTTAATGCGGACACCTCGTATGGCGACATTAACGTTACCTTTGCGCCAGAAGCACCACACGCGGATAGTTCAGCCAGTGAAGAACTTTTTACGCCAAGGCATTTCCAGGGAAGCACTGAACACGGCAAAGTTACCATAAAAAATGTGGAAAATATAACCTTAAACATCACAGGCCGAGGCAGAGCCTATGTGTATTTTGAAAACGTGTTTGGCAAAAATGAAATTAAAGGCTCGATGGGCGAAATTTATGTTGAAGTTAAAGAGTTGAACAAAATCCTTGCCCCAACCGGCCACGCACATTACAAGCTAACCACGCGTTCGGAAAGCGGAAGTGTAAGTGTTAACACTCAACAATTTGCAGGTTTGCCTTACACCGGCAGGGCGGAAGAATCCGTGTTCTACATCAACTGCACGGCCGAACAATATGCCGAAAGTGAGGGCAAAGAACACTATGTTGCGCAGCCTTACAACAATTCGCTTACCGTTAGCACAGTTTTCGGCTCGGTAAAATTGAGGGACTCACTCACCGTAAATTATTAAACACCTTTAGGGGTGTTTTTTTATGCAATTTTTGCTTTTATTTTACATAAATATTTGATTAAATTTGCGCAATGTGATATAATATTCCAAACTAAAGGAGAAATATGTTTTTAATTGACATTGAAGGCACAGACGGCTCGGGCAAGGCCACACAAACACAACTGCTTTTTAATCATCTTTCAGGGTTGGGCTATAACTGCAAAATTTTAAGCTTCCCTAATTATGAAAGCCCAAGCAGTGCGCCGGTTAAAATGTATTTAAATGGCGAACTGGGCAGAAATGAAGAGGTTTCCGCCTATCAAGCAAGTGCGCTTTACGCGGTGGATAGGCTTATAACAGTTAAGCAAAAGCTTAAAGAGAACTACGATTTTGTGCTGTTTGACCGCTACACTTACAGCAACATGATTCATCAATCCACCAAAATTGAAAACGCGCTTGAACGAGATAAATTTTTAACTTGGGTGGAAGATTTTGAGTTTAATCTGCTTGAACTGCCAAAGCCAAACTTAACCTTGTTTTTAGATGTTCCGGCAGAAATAAGTTACAATTTGGCTTTACAGCGCGGTGCTTTAAAAAACGGGCAAAGTAAGGATATTTTAGAGGGGGATTATTCCCATTTAAAAAAGGCTTATAGCAGGGCAAAATATGTGGCGCAAAAGTATGGCTGGCTGGTTATAAATTGTGTTGAAAACGGCAAAATTTTGCCAGTTGAAAATATTCACAACACAATAGTTGGCGAAGTTGATAAAATATTAAAAGGATATAAGAAACAATTATGATTACAAGTAAAGAATTAAGAAATGCGTGGTTAAATTTTTATAAATCAAAAGGGCATGTAGATATTGGCGCAGTTTCGCTTATTGGTGATGGCGAAACGGGCGTTATGTTTAACGTGGCAGGCATGCAACCGCTTATGCCATATTTACTTGGCAAACCGCACCCAAAGGGCAAACGCCTATGCAATGTGCAGGGCTGTGTGCGCACGGTGGATATTGACGAAGTGGGGGACCCTACCCATTTTACCTTTTTTGAAATGATGGGCAACTGGAGTTTGGGCGACTATTTTAAAAAGGAAAAAACCGCATGGTCTTTAGAACTTTTAACCCAAGTTTTTGGGCTAGATAAGGGAAAAATTTGTTCCACCGTTTTTGCCGGCAACGAAAGTGCACCGCGAGATGAAGAAACTGCCAATTTGCTTATAAATCTTGGCATTAAAAAGGAAAATATTTTCTATCAAGGTAAAGAAGATAACTGGTGGGAACTTGACGGCACAGTTAACACCCCTTGTGGCCCAGATAACGAGTGGTTTTATCCGCTTTGGGATAAACCTACTCACCCTGGCGTGTGCGATATTAACTGCAAGTGCGGGCGTTTTGTGGAAATTGGCAACGATGTGTATATGCAATACAAAAAACTTGCGGGCAATATGTATGAGCCGTTGGAAAATAAAAATGTGGACACCGGCTTTGGCTTTGAGCGAATGTTAATGTTTTTAAACGGCGTTACAGACGGCTACAAAACCGACCTTTTTGCCGGCGTAATTTCATATATGGAAAATGCACTTAATATTAAATATGGAGATAATGAAGAACTAACGCGTTCCATGCGCATAATTGCCGACCACATGCGCACAACCGTTATGCTTATTGGAGATGTTAACGGCATACTTCCAAGCAATGTGGGTGCGGGCTACATTTTGCGCCGAATTATGCGCAGGGCAATTAGGCACGCTAAAAAAATAGGCCTTCCAACCGAAAATTTGTTAGACCTTGCCAAAATTTACATTGAGCAAGTTTATGATGAAGCCTATCCGCTTTTAACACAAAAAGAAGAATATATTTTAACCAGCATTAAAACGGAAATAGATAAATTTAATAAAACGCTTGAACTTGGCAACAAGGAGTTTGATAAAGTTATTTCTGGCATCATTCGCAAAAACGAATTTATGCGTTCTAACCCAAATTATGTGCAGGAAAACACCATTTCTGGCAAAACCGCTTTTAGGCTGTATGATACTTTCGGCTTCCCTATTGAATTAACTTGCGAAATGGCTAGCGAGCGCGGTTTTATGGTGGATATGG
>CANQZB010000045.1 GCA_947628195.1 uncultured Clostridia bacterium
TGGCAGACGCGCAAGACTAAGGATCTTGTGGTAGCAATACTGTGCAGGTTCAAGTCCTGTTAGCCGCACCAGCGTCACGAACGGCACCTTTGCTAGTTTGCAAAGTGTTGCAAACATAAGCCTAGGTTTGTCCGTTCCGCTACTTTTAACGAGCACTTCGTTAACTCGTTAAAAGTTATTGCAAAAACTGCGTTTTTTGCCGTTGTTAAACTGAACAAAATGTCTTATTTGGAGGTTGAAATGAAAAACAATGTTGAAGAATTAATTAAAATTATAAAAAGTGGTGTAGAAATAACTTCAAGCCACGATGATGAACAATTTATTGAAAATGCAATAACTGAAGCAAATAAAGTTGCAACAAATTTTTCTTATAAAGACTGGGAAATTCTTATAAATATGCTACCTATTGAAAGAATTAAAAGTCATGATTATAACAAGATAAAGGGCCCTTCGATTAGATCTATTATTGAGAATGAAGATAGTGCTATCAAGCTTATGATAAATGATGGTATTTTAAAGGTTATTATTAAAAACGCTCCAAATGATATAAAAAAATTGGCGATTGAAAAAATTAAAAGCATAAAAAATGATTAAAGAATTTTATAAATAAATTTTTATTTAGAAATCAAATTTGATTTATTTTGATTATTTGCGAGAAAAAAATCAAAACAATCGCAAAATCAAAAAAAAGACTTTATATTATGTTGATACAAAAGGAGGGGCATGTTTAGGAATAGAGATTGCGTTTGCGTGATTTGCGGAGAGGAAACGGGAAGTCCGGATTATGACTATTGTTATGATTGCTTTTATGAAATGAAAGACAAAAAGGATGAAATTTCACATCTATGTAAAAAAGAATTATATAATCTATTTAATTCCACTTTAAAATCTACAAATAAAAACAATTTTGTGGAGAACATGACCCTGCTTCACGCAATTAAGGAATTGAGTTTAGATAAATTCGATGATTACGAAATGTATGAAGATTTAGAGAGTTCAATTTTTAACTTTGATGAAAGCGTTAATAAAGATTATAGGTTAAATTATGAAACCAAATATCGTTGCGATGATGGCCATTATGTAAGAAGTAAGGCGGAACAAATTATAGATAATTGGCTTTACTATCACAATTTTACGCATGCATACGAAAAGCAGTTGACAATAGAAAATATAAATTACATACCAGATTTTTACATTCCAAAATTTGACCTATACATTGAATATTGGGGAATGGAGAACGAGGAATATATTCAAAAAAGAAAGGCAAAAGAGCAAGCATATAAAAAGGCAAAAATAAAATTGTTAGGGATAGAAGAAAGCGACCTTAAAAACCTTGATGATTTATTAGAAAAGCATTTAAAATATATTGATGCGTGAAAATTATTTAAAAATATTATACTTATATAAAAATTTGGATGTGTTCCAAATTTTTTTGTGTTTTTTATTATTTGTGATATAATCATTATGAAAAAATTATTTTTGAATAGTTTTTAATTTATTTTTGTAAACAAAAAACATTAATATTTATTTTACATATTTAATAAAAAATATTAAAATGGTTAGCAAAATTGAGTGTTAAATTAATAAATAATATATTGGCATTATTTGGGAGAGATTATGTTTAAACTTTTAAAGTGCTTAAATAAAAAAGATTGGCTTTTTGCCGTTGTTATTGCAATTACAGTTGTGCTTCAAGTTTGGCTTGAAATGAAGATGTTAGATTACACCAAGCCTTTAACCAGCCTGCTTGCAACAAATTCAATAACAATGCAAGATGTTTTTATTAATGGCGGATACATGTTACTTTGTGCGCTTGGCAGTATGATTAGTGCATTTATATGCAGTTATTTTTGCGTGCACGTGGCAAACTCGTTTGCTTATAATATAAGAATTAAGCTCAACGATAAAATTTCCAGCTTTTCTTCCAGCGAAATGAAAAGATTTTCCACCGCCAGTTTAATAACGCGCACCACCAACGATGTTACTCAAGTTAAAATGTTTATTTCAATAGGCTTGCAAATGCTGTTAAAAGCGCCAATAATGGCAATTTGGAGCATTTCTAAAATATCTTCAACTTCAATTCAATGGACAATGGCAACGCTTATTGCCGTGGTGGTTATAGTTAGCCTTGTGTGCATTATTGTGGGATTAGTTCTTCCCAAATTTAAAAAGGTGCAAAAGCTTATAGATAACCTCAACTCTTCTATGCGGGAGAATGTTTCGGGCGTTAGGGTTGTGCGTGCGTTTAATGCGGAAGATTATCAGGAACAAAAATTTGAAAACGCCAATTTTGCGCTTACAAAAAATCAACTTTTCACATCGCGAACAATGGGCTTGCTTATGCCAATAATGACGGTGTGCATGAACGGCCTTACGCTTGCAATTTATTGGATTGGCGCAATTTTAATTAACAATGCGCCTTTGCTTGAACGCGGAGAACTTATAGGAAGCATGACCGAGTTCACACAAATTGCTTTGCGCGTTGTTAGCGCCTTTATTATGCTTATAACCGTGTTTATATTTTTGCCAAGAGCGATTGTTTCTTCCAAACGAATAAACGAAGTGCTAGATACAAAACTTGGCATAGAAGATGGCAATTTATCTCCAAACAAAAACGATGTTGGCAGTGTTGAATTTAAAGATGTAACATTTAAATATTTTGACGGAAACAGCGAGGTGCTTAAAGACATAACATTTAAGGCAGAAAAGGGCGAAACTGTTGCCATAATTGGCGCAACTGGCTCGGGCAAAACAACGTTAATTGACCTTATTTCGCGCTTTTACGATGTAACCTCGGGCGAAGTGCTGGTGGACGGCTTAAATGTTAAAGATTATAAGTTGGAAGAATTAAATAACAAAATAGCGCTAATTTCACAAAAGGCGTGTCTGTTTAAAGGCACAATTAAAGATAACATTACATACGGAAGTAACGAACAAATTAGTGATGACGACAATCGCGTTATTAACGCTTTAAAAATGGCAGAAGCGGGCTTTGTTTTTGACCTTAAAGATGGCGTGTTAAGCCAAGTTGCGCAGGGTGGCACAAACTTTTCTGGCGGGCAAAAGCAGAGGCTTAACATTGCGCGTGCAATTTACAAAGATGCAGAAATTATAATTTTTGATGATAGTTTTTCCGCGCTAGATTACAAAACAGATATGCTTGTTAGAAAAAACATAAAACAAAATCTTAAAGATAAAACAATTATAATAATTGCCCAACGCATAGGCACAATTCGCAATGCAGATAAAATTTTGGTGTTGGATGAGGGCAAAATTGTTGGCCTTGGCAAGCATGAAGAACTTATTAAAACTTGCCCGGTTTATAAAGAAATTGCGCTATCTCAACTTAACAAGGAGGAACTGTAATATGCCAGGACCATTTATGCGTGCGCGAAGCACTGAAAAAGAAAAATTTGATGCGCAAAGTTTAAAGAAAATTTTAATTTATTGCAAGCCATATTTGCCAATTATAATTGTAAGTTTAATTTGCGCCATTATTGGAAGCATAACCACAATTATTGGGCCAGAAAAAGTAAGCGACCTTATAAACATTATTGTTGATGGCATTGTTACCGGCATTGATATGCATGCGTTTATTCAAATAGCTGTGTTTTTGTTGTGCATTTATGTGGCCGGCGCAATATTTAACTATATTCAGCAATTTTTAATGGCAGATGTAACGCAAAAAACTTCTAAAAATTTGCGAACAGATATAATTAAAAAAATTAACAAACTGCCTCTTAAATTTTTTGATACCTCTTCAACTGGCGACATATTAAGTAGGGTTACAAACGATGTGGACACAATTTCTCAAACGCTTGGCAGTTCCACCGCAAACCTTATAAGCGCGCTGGTGCTGTTTGTTGGCGTTATTATAATGATGTTCAAAACTAATTGGATTTTGGCACTTGTTACAATTTTTGTTTCACTTTTTGGGTTTATGTTTATGGCAATTATTTTAAAACACTCCCAAAAATATTTTAACAGAATGCAAATCTGTTTGGGTGAACTTAACGGCCATGTGGAAGAAGTGTTTTCTAACTATCAGGTTGTAAAATCTTACAATGCAGTTGATAATGAAAGCGAAAAGTTTAAACGCTATAACAAAAACATATTTTCTGTTAGTTGCAAAGCGCAGTTTTTATCCAGCATGATGCAACCAATTATGGCGTTTGTGGGCAACCTTTCGTTTGTGCTTATCTTTGCTGTGGGCGTAGCAATTGCATTAAATGGCGGGCATGGGGTTACGCTTGGCACACTTTCCGCTTTTATAATCTACGCTCAGTTGTTTACCCAACCGCTAACCACTTTGGCGCAGAGCATGACATCTATTCAGCAGGCAAGTGCCGCAAGCAGGCGCGTGTTTGAAATGTTGGACGCAAAAGAACTTGACGATGAAACTAACAAAACCTTACAACTAACCGACATTAAAGGCAAAGTGGAATTTAAAAATGTTAAGTTTGGATACAGCGAAAATAAGGTTGTTATTAAAAATTTTTCGGCGCAAATTTCCCCGGGGCAAAAAGTGGCAATAGTTGGCCCAACAGGCGCAGGCAAAACCACAATAGTAAACCTTTTAATGCGCTTTTACGAAACGGACGAGGGCGACATTTTAATTGACGATGTTTCAATTAAAGATTTAACGCGCCAGAATGTGCACAATTTGTTTGACATGATTTTGCAGGATACCTGGCTTTTTGCTGGCACAGTTAGGGAAAATTTAGTTTATAACAAACATAATGTGCCAGATAGCAAACTAGATGAAGTTTGCAAGGCGGTGGGGTTAAGCCATTTTATTAACACCTTGCCAAACGGCTACGACACCGTTTTAAGCGATGTAAGCATAATTAGCGAAGGGCAAAAACAGCAAATTACTATTGCCCGCGCAATGATTAAGGATAGCCCTCTTTTAATTTTAGATGAAGCCACCAGCAATGTGGATACGCGCACCGAGCAAGTTATTCAACAGGCGATGGATAATTTAACCAAAGGGCGAACATCGTTTATAATTGCGCACAGGCTTTCCACCATTAAAAATGCGGACATAATATTTGTTTTGCGCGATGGCGACATTGTGGAAAGTGGCACTCACCACGAACTGCTTGAAAAGAACGGCTTTTACGCCGAACTATATAACAGCCAGTTTGCCGATGTGGAATAAATTAATTTAAAATGCTTGACGAATAAAAATATTAATGTTAATCTTACTAAAAACAAAGGAGAAAATTATGAGGGAAGATTATACAAATCTTGGAGAATTTCTTGACAGAGACATTAATCAAATGTCCACAAATGAGAAAATATTGATTTTAAACATGCAAAAGGGCCACATATTTAATGTAATTGCATACACAATACTTATTGCATCTCTAATCATAATGAGCGTAGGTGGTGTGATAATGCCTCAACTAAGAACGATTGGCTTAATCCTTGTCGGCATAGGATTTGTTGGTTTAATTGTTGCTATAATTTTGTCTGTATGTGTAAGAAAATTTGACGGCGAAATTGGCATCTATAAATCATTGTCACCTTATCAAAGAAAAATATTTAGGGCTAAAGTAGCCGAACTCAAAAGACTTAAAGACGAGGGAAGTTTTTAAAATTAAAATCTCTAACAAGAGATTTTTTTTGTTTAAATTTTTTAGTTTTGTTGGTTTTTAGTTGAAAATTATTTAAAATTCCTATATAATAAATACGCACAAAAAAATCTGCTTTTAAAAGGATATTATGAAAAACAAAATTAAATGTATTATAGATTCCGACCCGGGCGTGGACGATTGCGCTGCGATTGCGCTTTCGCTTTACGATGATGTTATGGATATTAAACTAATAACCACGGTTAACGGAAATGTCAGTTTAAATATGGTTACGCGCAACGTCCTTCATTTGCTGGAAAAATTTAACCGCACGGACATTCCTGTTTACAAAGGTGCAAAAAAGGCGATGTATCGCATTAGCCCAGATGCTAGTTTTATTCATCAAGCGCAGGGCATGGGCGGATATATTCCACCCGAAACTGTCAGCACTCTTCCAAGGGGGGAGGATGCAGTTGAGGCGATGTACGAAACAATTAAGCAAAACAAAAACGACATTAGCGTAATTTTGTTGGGCCCACACACCAACATGGGCAACTTGCTTGTTAAGCACCCAGATGTAAAGTATATGATTAACCACATATATTGCGAGGGCTGTGCGCCTTACGGGCTTAAAACAGAGGGCGAAAGGTGGGTTAACTATGTTTCGTTTAATGTTTCTAGCGACCCAGAAGCGTTTAAACTTGTTATGGAAAGTGGCATTCCGGTTACAATAATTCCTTCCCGCATGGGCAGAGAACTTTCCAATTTCACCGAGCAGGAAGTTTACGAAATTGGCAAAATTAACGATGTTGGCCGCTTTATTGCAGAGATGTATAGCGGATATTGGGAGCCGGGCTATGACGATAGGCGCATTGCCACTAACGATACTTGCGCCGTGCTTGCCTTGCGCATGCCAAAATTATTTAAAACAAAAAAGGCATATTTTTATGTTAACACTACGGATAAGCCGGGTGAAACCATGGTGGAATTTAACCGCCTCGGCAATGTAAATTACACCTATAAAGTAAACCGCAAAAAATTGCACAAATTTTATTTTAACGCAATTAAAAAATTGGGCAGGTTTAAGTTTTATGAACAGTAGGGTTTTAAGCCCAGAAAAATTTTAAAGCTATATGCCTTTTTTTGTTTGACATAAGTTCAAGAAAAATGTAATATATTAGTATAAATAAATTTGGGTTTATTTATAAAATTTTAATTTATGTTGTAAACTAAATAAGGAGCAATTATGTACATGATTTGGATATGGCTTGCCGTTATTGCCATTGCCGTGGTGGTGGAACTAATTGACGCAGGCACATTAGTCAGCATTTGGTGTGCAGTTGGTGCAGTAATTCCTTTCTTTATGAGTTTTTGGCGTACAGATAATCCAATTTACATAACCGCGCAAGTTATAGTGTTTGGCATTGTAACCGCGTTGTGCTTAATATTTTTAAGGAAATTGGCATTAAAAGTGCTTTACAAAAACAATAAAGAAAAAACTAATATGGATATGCTTGTTGGCACGCGCATTAAAATCATTTCCGTTAGTGAGGATAAAACCAAAGCCGAAGTTAAAATTAATGGTGTAACTTACACCGCTGTTGGAGAAGATGAAGATGAAACTTTTGAGCCCAAACAAGAAGTTTACATTAAAAGATTTTCTGGCAACAAAATTATAATTTATAAAAAGGATAAGGAGTAATTTATGGTAGGATTAATTGTTGCAATCGTTTTAGTTGTTATTGCCGTGGTTGTGCTTGTTTCAAGCATTCGCGTTGTTAGGCAGGCAACCACAGTTATTGTTGAGCGTTTAGGCAAATTTAGCAGAACGCTTGATACTGGCGTGCACTTCATTTTGCCGTTGGTGGATAGAACTTTGCCAGCCATTTCTATGAAAGAGCGCGTGGCAGACTTTAAACCGCAAGCGGTTATTACAAAGGATAACGTTACAATGCACATCGACACTGTTGTGTATTTTCAAGTTACCGATGCAAAACTTTTCACCTATGGCGTGGAGCGCCCAATTAACGCTATTGAAAACTTAACGGCAACCACTTTGCGTAACATTGTGGGCGAGTTGGAGTTGGATGAAACCCTAACCAGCCGTGACACAGTTAACACCAAAATGCGCACCATTTTGGATGAGGCAAC
>CANQZB010000046.1 GCA_947628195.1 uncultured Clostridia bacterium
AATTAAGTAAAATGCGCCAAGAGGGGCTTATAGACTACGATAAAAAGGAATATAGATTAATACATAAAAATAATGAATAAAAAAAGAGCCGAAATGCTCTTTTTTATTTTAATTAAATTTTTCTCATCTTTTTAATAATGCCCAACCTATCTACACAATAGCCCACGGCAAGAGCGCCCGGCCCGGTGTGGCAAACAATAAACAAGGGTAATGGGTCGCATGTAAAGAAAGGTAAATCTTGAAAAGCGTTTTTAACTTCGGCAATAAAATCGTTAACTTCTGGCGCATTTTTATCTGCCATACTATGTGCCATGCCAATATAAACTTTGCCTTGCTTTAATTCTTCTGGGAACTTCTCTTCAATTTCTTTTCTTGTTGCCTGAATCATTTTAACGCGTGCCTGTTTCATGCTCATAACTTTGGCATAAGCATCCAATTTCCCGCCATGAATTTGCAAAATTGGTTTTATGTTTAAAAGTGTGCCAATCGCAGCGGCGGCAGGGGTAACGCGCCCGCCCTTTTTTAAATATTTAAGTGTGTCCACTGCAATGTAAACGCCACAATCGCTTTTGGTTTTTTCCAAATAATCTTTAATTTCTCGGCCAGATTTGCCTTGATTAATTAAATATCTGGCTTCGTAAAAAGCCATTTTGTTCATATATGCAACGCGCTGATTGTTTGGCACAAAAACTTTGCCTTCAAACTCTTCTTCATGGCTGGCGTTAATGGCCGTGTTGCACGCCTCGCTTAGCCCGCTGGATAAAAGTATGTAAACAAGTTCGTCATACTCTTTAAGCGTTTCACGCCAAACAGATTTAACCATTTCAATGCTTGGCTGGCTGGTGCTAACATCGGTTTTTTTGTCTGCCAAAAACTTATAAAATTCCTCATAAGTCATATTTTGATTTTCATAATATTCTTCCCCGTTAACAATAAAAGAAATGGGAACTTGTTTATATATGTTTAAATCAGCCATTTCTTCTGGGGTTAGATTTGCAGAATTATCCACAATAAGTGCAATTTTTTTTGCCATAATTTCCCTCCTAAAACTTAACATTTGTACAGAATTAATTATATTATACTTTAATATAAATTTCAATCTTTTATTATAAATTTGACTAAATATATCAAAAAAAACTAAAAACCTTGCACATTTTTTTGCATAAGTGTTCAATTTTATTGACAATTTTGCTTTTATTTTATATAATACGCGTTATGAAAGCTGAATATAGGAATAGCAAAAACACAAAAAAGAAAATTTCTTCCGCTTATTTAACTTTAATTAATAGTAAAAAGAAGTTTTCGGTTACCGATCTTGTTAATTTGGCAAAAGTGAACAGAGGCACATTTTATCTTCATTTTAAAAGCTTGAAAGATGTGGAAAGATATATTGAAGAGGAAGTTGGCTCTCACTTTAAAGGGATGGAAGTTGATTTTAGGCAAACTGACATTAGCATTAATCCTGAAATAATTTTTGAAAAACTTAACGAAATTTTATTATCCGATTTAGATTATTTCAAGCTTATTATTGGTGCGGGGGATAATATAAAATTGATGGATAAAATTAAGCATTTTATAATGACTGCAATTTCTAACAACTTTGAGGTTATGAAATATGTAACGGATTTAAATTCGTTTAAACTGGTGGTGCAGTTCATTGTTGGCGGAACGCTTGATTGTTACACACAATGGTTTAAAGGCAATTTGGATTGCGAACTAAACGATTTAAGCGTGTTTTTAACAAAATTGATAAAGGAAGGGTTAAAAGGCTGTATAAAATATGCAAACTGAAATTTTTGATTATGGAATGAACGGCGAAGGCGTTGGCAAAATTGATGGCAAAATAACGCTTATAGAGGGTGCTTTAAAAGGCGAAGTTGTTAACGCTAAGCTTATAAATAGTTATAAAACATATAATGTTGCTAAACTAGAAAACATTGTTACTCCGTGTGAAGCAAGGGTAAAACCGCCTTGCCCATATTTTTACAAATGCGGTGGATGTGATTTGCAACACATGAAGTATGCCGAACAACTTAATTTTAAAACCGAACTTGTTAAAAAAACCATTAAAAAGATATGCGGTTTAGATGTTAACGTAAGCCCAACAGTGCCATCGGATTACGATTATTTTTACAGGAACAAAACAAGTTTTGCTATGAATGAAATTCTTGGCTTTTACAGGAAAAAATCCAATAAAATTGTGGAGATTGACCATTGCTTTATTTCCAACGAAGCAATTAACAAGGTGCTATCCTTATTTAAGGAATATATTAAGGATAAGGGTTTTAAAAAGAATGTTAAACATTTAGTTGTGCGTTCAATTGGCAATCACACCTTAGTGGGCGTTGTGGCAAACTGTGCCATTGAAATAAGCGATTTTTATCAAATTTTGGCAGATAACTTTAAATATGCCAGCCTGTATCTTATAATTAACAAGAGGCACGATAGTGTAATTTTAACGCCGAAATATAGTTTGGTTGGGGGCGAAGGGTTTATTTATTTAAAAAATAACGGAATAAATTATTCAATTGACATTATCGGCTTTCATCAAACTAACATAAATGTTCAGGATAAATTATATAGTAAAGTGTTGGACCTTATTAGCGAAAGCTTTAAAAATAAACCCGGCGTTGTTATTAACGGTTACAGTGGCGAAGGCCTTTTAACCGCGCTTATAAGTCAACGTGCCGAGCATGTTTATGGCATTGAAATTAACAGCGCATCTCATCAGTCTGCAGAATATTTAAAACGCGTGAACAACATTCAAAACATGACCAACATCTTGGGTGATTTTGATACTGAATACGGCAAATTAAAAGCGGACATGCTGGTGCTTGACCCCACAAAAAAGGGTGTTGGCAAAAAGACCATGTCTAAACTTGTGGGCGTTAAAGAAATAATTTATATTTCTTGCAACCCAATCTCTTTGTGCCGAGATTTAAACGGCGTTAAAAAGCATTACGACATTGAGTGTGTGCTTCCATTTGATATGTTCCCTAACACCAAAAGTGTGGAAACAATTGTTAAATTAAAATATAAAGGAGAATAATATGATTATCAGTACGGATTCTACCGCTAACTTACCTAAAGAATACTATACAGAGTTAAACATACATATGATACCCATGCAAATCAATCTTAACGACAAAACTTATAACGATTTAAGCGAAGATTTGCCCACAAAAGAATACTATCAACAAATGCGTGATGGCGCACATCCAACAACCAATCAAATTAACGATTTTCGCGCCCAGGAGTATTTTGAAAAATTGTTAGAATTGGGCGAAGATGTTTTGCACATAGGTTTTAGTTCTGGTTTAAGCCAAAGCACAAACACTTTAAAGCGCGTGGCAGAAGAGTTAAACAAAACGCACAAAAACAAAATTGTGGTGTGGGATTCACTCAACGCCGCTTCCGGCCAAGGCTTGCTTGTTTTAAAGGCAAGGGATTTAATGCTTGAAGGCAAATCGATGGAAGAAATTGTTCAAGTTCTTGAAAAGTTTAGGAACAAAACTTGCAGTTTTTTCACGGTTGATGCGCTTAAATATTTAGTGCGTGGCGGAAGGCTTAGCAAAGTTTCTGGCATGCTGGGCAGTTTACTTAAAATTAAGCCAATTTTGCGTGTGGATGAAAACGGAAAATTGGTGGCTTTTAAAAAGGTTATTTCAAGGCGTAAATCCATAGAGGCTTTGCATAAAATTTGTTTGGAAAAAATTGCGGATAAAAAATATCTGTTTATAAATCATGCAGAATCTAAGCAGGATGCCGAGCGCCTTGCAGATATGCTTTATGAAAGTTTGGGTGTTAAGCCCGTTATAACAGATTTAACTCAGGTTATTGGTTGCCACACTGGGCCGGGCTTGCTTGCCGTGTTCTTCTTTTCAAATTAGGCTGGGTGCCAATTTATTTACAAAAAGCGATGAAGGAAATTGAAATAAAAAAATCTAAATTTATAAGTTACGCATTTAAACTTGAAAATTTAGAAGAAGTTAAAACAATTTTGCAAAATTTAAAAAAGGAACATAAAAAAGCAGAGCATATTTGTTATGCTTATGTTTTTAATCACGGCATTGTTAGCGAAAAATGCTTTGACGATGGCGAGCCAAACGGAACGGCTGGCTACCCCATATTAAATGTAATTAAAAAGCGTGGCGCAGAAAACACTCTTGTGGCAGTTGTGCGCTATTTTGGTGGCATAAAACTTGGCGCGGGCGGGTTAACACGCGCTTACACCAAAGCTGCCAGTGAAGTTTTAAAATAAATAAAAATTCCACAAATTTGTGGAATTTTTTGTTTTAAGCTAAATTATAACACCGCCCTTATTTTTTGCAATAGGAATTTCAACATCAAGGTCATAATCCAACCCAATATATGCAGAAAGATTGCGCCTTGTTAAGTTTTGTTCGCCATATTCTAAAATTTTATCTTCCTTATCTTGATTAACTTGCTTAATAAAATTAAATAAAAATTGTTTGTAAGCTTCATCTGTTTCGGTTGAAATAATTTCATTAAGCAATTTATTCATGTAGATAAAGCTCATCATGTTTGCTTCAATTTCCATAGGGTGGGTAAAGCCTATTTCTTCAATTGTGTTCTCTGCTTGTTTTGCAAGCACGGCAAAATTTTCTTTTGTGGCGTTTTGATTTAAATCTTCAAAAACTTGTGCGTTTGCTAATTTGTAATCTTCATAAAGCTGTTTGTTTAAAATAACTTGCACAATATGCTGAAACTCATGCCCAGAAACTGTTAGTTTGTAAATAAAATAGTGCAAGGCAAGGTCGTTTTGTAATTCTCGGCTGGCTTGCGTTTGTTTTTTAAACGCCAAATTGTAAATTAAATTGTTGTGGCAATTCATTTTTAAGTCATCACGCGCAAAAAACACATCAAATTTGTTCATCTTTTCAATATATCGCAAATAGGCTTCCATTTTTTTGTAATGCAATTTTTTAACTAGGTGAATGTCAATGTCATAATCCGTGCTGGAAATAGAATTTATGCGCATAATGTATTCTAAATATATAAACAAAAAATTGTTGGTTTCATCTGCCGAAATTGAATTGTTTAAATATATTGTTTTAAAATAATCGTTAGCCAATTTAATAATTTGAGAGTCCTGCAACTTGCTAATTTTTTGTCGAAAGTTCATAAGGTCATTATATCACGAATTGTAAACTTGTCAATAATATTTATAAAAAATTTCTATTTATTTTTTGTTTTTAACCCGTCTATATAAGAATTAATTTGCAAACACACATTTTCATTGCTGTTTATTATTTTGTTAATAACATCTTTCTGCAAATCGGTTAGGGTGGAAGTGTCAATCATGTGATGAGCCTTGTAACCCAGCACATTGTCCGTTGTGGTGTTAAAATATTCCGCCAACTTAATTAAAGTTTGGGCGTTTAACTGGATTCTTTCGCTTTCATAATACATATATGTATATTTAGACACATTCAAAAATTTAGCAACTTCCGCTTGTGTTTTATTTAAATTATTTCTTAATTTCTTTAAGTTGTTCATATTAATATTTTATTTTAAACTTGAAAAAATACAATAATAATATATAAAAATGCTTGACTTATAGATATTAAGTCTATATAATTATGCTTAATATAGAGTTTAAGTCTATATATAGAGGAACTTATGCAAGATAGATGTAAAAATTGTAAACATTTCGTTCAACATTATGTAATAACTAAACAGTTAAAAATTTGCAAAACGAATTGCGGGCATTGCACTGCCAACGCCGGCTTAAAACTTAAAAAAGAGTGTGCCAACTTTGAGCGGGGAAATTCTAAAAATTTTAGCGAGCAATATTTATGTTTAACTGACTATTTTAACAAACTGAATAAGCAAACTCAAAATTTGTTAAGCGAATTGCAAGCGCTTTGCATTCAATTTGACTTTTACACTCATTAACCTTTTACAACTTTTTAAAAAGCATTGCAAAATATTTTAAAATGTTGTACAATGCCTATATGGATATTAAGGACATAATTGCAAAAAGCATAAATTACAAAATAGAAAATGTTAATTTAAAGGATTTAATTATTGAAAGTGTTTCGGCAGATAAAGGGGACTTTTGCCTGCCGTGTTTTGTTCTATCTAAAACTTTAAAACAAAACCCTATGGAGATTGCCAACGCCATTGCCAACAGCGTTGTTTTGGGGGCGGAAATTGAGCGTGTTGAAGTTGTTTCCGGATATGTAAATTTCTTTTTAAACAAGGCGCAAATTAGTGCGGATATTTTAAATAATTTTACTGGCAAATTCGCCACCAAGGAAGGCGCAAACAAAACCGTGCTTATAGATTACGGAAGCCCAAATTTAGCAAAATATTTGCATATTGGGCACCTAAAAACCATTATTATTGGCGAAAGTTTGGCTAGGCTTTATGATTTGTTTGGCTATAACACCAAGCGCTTGTGCTATAACGGGGATTATGGCACACCATTTGGCATGATGATTGTGGGGATGTTCAAATTTGGCAGTATGGACGAAGTTTTAAAAAAGGGCAACGAAGCCTTGCAAGATTATTATGTTAAATTCAACGCCGAATTGGCAAATCACCCCGAACTTATTGACGAAGCGCGCGAAATTTTCAAAAAAATTGAGAATAGGGACAGTGAAATTTGCCCAATTTACGAAAAAATTATTGAAATTGCCACTAAGGAAGAAAAGGAAATATTTTCAGTTTTGGGCGTTAAGTTTGACGATTATCGTGGCGAGATGTATTACAATCAGTTTGTGCCAAAAATTGTTAAGGAGTTGGAGCAAAAACACTTGTTACAAGATAGCGAAGGCGCAAAAATTGTGGATTTAAGCCCTTACAATTTAACACCTTCTGTAATAATTAAAAGTGATGGAACATCTATTTACACCACGCGAGATATTTGCGCGGTTATTGAGAGGAACAAAGAATATAATTTTGACAAAATGCTTTATGTAACCGACATCGCTCAAATTTTAAACTTTAAACAACTTATAAAAATTATGGAACTTATGGGCTATGATTTTTACAAAAATATGGAGCATGTGCCTTATGGCAGATTTAGTTTGCCAGATGGAAAAATCAGTTCGCGCAAGGGCAAACAGGCAGTTTTAAACGATTTAATTGCCTACATTATGGATAAGGCGCGCGAGGTTATTAAAGATAGGCATTTTGAGTTTGAGGACCCAGAAAATGTGGTTAAAATTGTTGCGCGTGCCGTGCTTAATTTTAGCGTGTTGAAGGTTGAGCGCATTAAGGATTGTGTGTTTGACGTTGAACAATCCTTCTCTTTTGACGGCGAAACTGCGCCTTATATGCTTTACACTTACACAAGGCTGGAAAGCATTTTAAGGAAGTATGAAAAAACTTCCGCCAAGCCGGATTATTCCTGCTTTAATGAAGATGCGTTTATGCTAACAAAATAT
>CANQZB010000047.1 GCA_947628195.1 uncultured Clostridia bacterium
GGCGAAGATAAATTGTGTTTTGGCTTTCGTCCGTAACGCCACGTGAAGTGGAAAACATTAGGTTAAAGTTGCGGATTGGTGTCCAATCACACTTGCCACATTTAGGGCAAGCCACTTTATGCTCGGCAATGTATTGTTCCATCTCTTCATTTGTCATAGTATCTGGGTTAACTTTGCCCTTGCTGTGGGCTTCAATTAAATTATCCGCCCTGTGCCTAGTTTTGCAAGATTTACAATCCATTTTGGGGTCAGAAAAACTTGCAAGATGTCCGCTTGCCTCCCACACTTTTGGGTGCATTAAAATATCTGCATCCACGCCAAAAGAATTTGCACTCTCCTGCACAAATTTTTTCCACCAAGTGCGCTTAATGTTGTTTTTTAATTCAACACCCACAGGGCCATAATCCCAAGTGTTAGCAAGGCCATCATAAATATCACTGCCCTGAAAAATGATGCCTCTATTTTTGCACAAATTTACAATTTTATCAAAGTTTCCCATAATTACTCCTTTTTTATTATAATTTTTTATATTGTTTATATTTTTGTTTTGTCCTTGCGAGGAAAAGTTACTATAAATTTTCCTCGGCAATTCAGTTTTTTTTCACATTTTCAAAAAAGCCCTTTGCTGTGCAAAAACACAGCAAAGGGACGATTAATTCAACCGCGGTTCCACCCTTTTTGGCAAAAACCCACCTCTAATTTTTATTAAACTGAAAGTAAGTTGCCAACCTTACCTTAAATGCTTACGGTTTTATTTTCTATTGCACTTAAATATTCTTTATACTGCTTGTTGGCAGTTAATATATCATTTGCATATCTTAAGCCAAATCTTTTGTTCCATTTAGAACCTTTTCTTAAAACCGCTTTTAAAACATCTTTATTTTCTTCAAAAATTTGCTTTAAATCTTCTGCCTTTTCTTCTTCTCCGCCAATTAAATCTCCTTCAGTGAAATAAGCGTGCGAAATTTTACTTAATTCACTCATTGAGCTGGTTACTTTTCTAATTATTTTTTCAACTTCCACATCTGACATTGATGCCACCGATCTGCGACTTGTGGCTACCCCTTCCTCAAGTTCTGCAGTTGCAGTTCCTTTAGTTTTTACAGGCGATGCTGATGCCAAAGGCTTTTTGCGTTTCTTTGCGCCTTTAATAAATGAAGTTGGCGCTAACGCTTTAGATTGTGTTTCCCCAAGGCTTACAATCTTTTTAACAAACTCTTGATTTTCCCACAAATTTTTATCTTTACTATGCCTAGAAGCTTTTAATTTCAATTTTTGTTTGCGTGCATTTATATCCAATTTTGAATTTTTAATAAATTCAACTTCTTCTTTTGTTAAAGTTTCAGTTTCACTAACTTTAACTTCTTCAAAATATTTTGTTAGCATAATGCCTTTAACTTTGGCAATGGCTTTCATAACTTTATCGTAATCTTTATCGGCAGGAATTTCATCTTCGTTTATTTTGTAATTCTTTTGCTTTGCTTTAAATTCTGCAGATTTTAAATCAAGTTCACGTTGTTCTTCATCAGTAATTTTGCCCTTCTTTTGCTTTTTTTGTAGCTGGTTAATTCTGCGTTGAAGAGTAGACATTTCATCACGATATTTACAGAATAGAAATGCATTATTTTCATCAACAACACCATCGCCATTAACCATTTTAAATTCTGCACCCGTTATGGTTGCTCCCAAAGTTTCTGCACGCTGTTCTAACAAAGCAAATTGTGCAACTAATTTGGCTTTGTATTCAGCAGAAATTTCTTGCTTTTTAATAATTTTTTCCGCTTCTGTAATTTTTTCTCCATCAACATTTTTTAATAATTGCTGTAAAGTATCTAAATTTTCAGTGTCGGAAACATATTGTTTTAACTCTGCAAATATTTCTTTTTTAAGGTGTTTACGCTGAATTTCAACTTTATTTTTATGTTTAAAATGATGTTTTTTAGATAATGGATTATGTTCCACTTGCCAATTTTTAACAGCTTGATAAATTAACCTGAAAGCGGAATAGCCAGCCAAACCGATGAAGGCACTGCCAACTATCCATGGTGAAATGGCAGCAGCCAGTATTCCACCCCAACTTAAGGATGCCAAGATTATATACACTGAAGCAACGCCTATGCCTTTAAAATCTTTCTTTAAGCCGTCCTTCGCATTATATTTAGGCCCACCAATAAGTTTTTCGCCATCCCATCTAAGCGGTGTTGATGCGAAATACGCATATTCGTTTAGTTTGCTTGCGTGATCAGGCTCTGAAATAAATTCTTGTAACAAATATCTGCATTGTTCAGGCTTGGATTTTGCCAGTTCCATCAATTCGTCATCAACATTGATGTAACCATCAAGCTCATATTCGCCATTTTTGTATTTTTGTAAAAATTCATTAAGTAAATCTTTAACAACTTGCTCTTTGTTGAGGCCAGATATTGCCTTAAAATTGTGTTTGTTTGAAAGCAATTTGCATTGTTCCGCCCTATTACCCTGGCTGGTTGTTTGAATTGCATCGGCAAAAGATAAAGCACATCTTTTTGCTTTTACTGCATATTTTTGTTGAACAGTTACCCTTTGTTCACCGTAATTTATTAAAACTTCATTAGATTTTTTAAAAGTGTTTTTATCTACAACAATTTCCTGCTCTTCCTCTGTGCCGGGGTTTACTGTAACTATATAAACATCAAAATCTGTTTCGGCAGATTTAACAAATTGATAAGAAATAGGTTTAACAACTTCACTTTCTTTTTGATATGAGCCATCTTTAACTGCTAAATAAGAATTTTCGTTAAGAACGGAAGAATCGCTATATGTGCGTTGGAAAACCAACGGTAAATCATAACTTATAAGTGCTTGTTCGGCTGTTAAAGGTGCAGTTAATGCAAAGCTGTTATCCGCATACGCAACCGCAATTTCACTGCCAATTAAATTTTTTAGTTCGGCAAATTTAACTTCTTTATCAAGCACGGGTTTATTATCAGAGCCCAACTTCCTTAAAGATTCTACCGGGACCATAATATCTTTAGTATCCCCGCTTAACCTTAACCTTACAAATCTGCCATTATTTGATGTGTTAACATGATAAGAACGGGTTTGAACAGAAGCTTCTGCCCCTTTGCCTGCAGACTTTACATAAGTGCTAAAAACTAAATTGCCAATTTGGCTTGAAGTTAGTTGAAGGCTACCATTTTTGCCTGCTTGCAAATTTGTGCGCGTGCCTTTTTCAGCATCAATTTCTTCAACAAGAGGCTTGCCATCTGCGCTTTGCGCAACTTTGGTAAAAACATAATAATCTCCAACATAAATTTCTTCAACTGTGGCATTGTTGTATTTGCTTGTTAAGAATATGTCTTGCCCGTTTTGTAAAGCGGTTTGCAATTCTTTATCTGTGCCAAAAGTTTTAAAGGAAGTGCCTTTAAAATAACCTACTTCATTAAAAGGAACAAATTGCCATTCACTTTTGCCCCTAATTTTTAAATAAATATAACTTTTTTTATAATCTGAACCTGTATATGTTTCAAACTCCAAAGCGCGTTTAAGGCCAAAAGGAATTGCTTTTTCGCCATTAACATTTATATCATTAGAAACATAAACTTTTGTTGGCGGAAGTTCAATGCTGGTGTAAAACTCATTAGTTAGGGTTGGAGTTGTTCCATTTTTGCGCCTAACCAAGCCGGATTTTAACGTTTTTTCAAATTGGCTTACCGTTTTAAACACGTTTTTATCAAGTTCGGCATCATTACCAGAAGAATATCTAAATTCAGATATTTTTACATAACCAGTGCCGTCAAAAACATAAATGCTATCCACATTTTTATTAACATTTTTTAGATTTTCAGCTTGAATTTTATTGTAGGGCATATTATAAAAACTAACTGCCATATTTTCACCTCTTGTTTAAATTATAACATAATTTAATATAAAAATCAATAGGTTATTAAAAGTTTTTATTAAACAATAAAATTTAGATTTTTAATGCTTTACAGCAAGATACCGGGGTTCTTAACTTGCTTTTTTGCAACAAAAAACACGCTTGCGCGTGCTTTTTGGCGCCCCGAGTAGGGCTCGAACCTACAACCTATCGGTTAACAGCCGAGTGCTCCACCATTGAGCTATCGAGGCATTTTGACAACGAGTTTATTATATTACTTTTTTTTTTCGTTGTCAACAGTTTTTTATAAAATTTTTAAATATTTGTCAATTGATTATACAGCAGTTGATTATTTAGTATATGCAAATAATTTAATTTTGTTAAAATTGTGTTTGCTTCCGCCTTAAACACCTCTATAGTTTCGTTTGAAATGGCGTCATTTGTGTAAGAATAAAAATCCTTTAAATTGTAAGTATAAATTTCAGAGCCGAACATGCCACCCGTGTTGGAATAATAAATAACCATATCTTTATCCTTCTCTGGATATTTATAATCCAAGGCTTTGAAAAGCGAATTGCCCATATAAAAGTTTTCATTAAATGGCACGCCTAAAAGATCGAACACGGTTGGAATAATATCGTAAGCAGAGCAGAACCTAGTGTTTATTGTGTAAATATTAGCATCATTATCGGCTTGAAGAGTTTCGGTGTTTTTCTTTTTTAAGCCCGGGCTTGATATTATAAACGGAATGGTGCTTACTTCTGTGCTGTAAAAGTCGTTATGATTTAAATTTTTAAATCTGTTAGATAACGGCCCATATTCGCTTGGATAATATGCATAATGGTCGGCATAAAGGACCATTGTTGTATGTTCAAACAAACTAGAGCCATCTTGCATAAGATTGTTTTTTAAAATTGCTACGATGTCGCCAATGGCGGTGTCCATTCCAACCACGCCACACTCGTAAAACAGCAATTCGTTAACCAGATTTGGATCGCTTTGCTCATAATTATTTAGCACATTAGTGTACCAGTTAGAATAGCTTGAATCATCAACACATTTATACACATAATCAGGATGTTTAAAGTGCTTTTTTATATCTTCCAAACTAGTTAATTCCTGACCTTCAAATGTAAATGCTGTGCCGTCAGACTTAACAATTTTGCAATTATCTTTGCCATATTTTACATAATCTCTAAATCTAAAATAGTCTGAATCGTATTTGTTTTCATCCTTTATATCGGTGTATGGCCCATGAGAAGAAACATTTAAATAGAATGAATAGAACGGCGTTTGTTGATAATTTTTTGGAATTATATAGTCCATTGTATAACCCACAATATCTTCTTCTGGGGCCCAATGGTCAAATTCCAAATCGGAATAAACGAGGTGCCCATATTCATCTTTAATGCGGTCCTTGCCTATAATTGTGTCAAACCCTATATAGTTGTGAGTGTTTGCACGGTCATAAAAATCAAGATCGTGAGAGTGGAGATATGTGGTTGTGTATCCTTTGGATTTAAGCACATTTGGCATAGAATAGCCGAAAATGTTTTGCTGTTTGTTTTTATCTTTCTTTACAACATCAATTAAATTTTGGCTGGCAGGATAATTGCCAATTATGCCAATTCCCTCCGAATAATTGGTTTTAGATTTGGCATAAAAATTTTTCATAATTAAGCCATCGTCTGTTTCGGCGTCAGTATCTCCATAAATTAGCGCATATACATTTGGCGTTAGTTCGTTAGACAAATTATTGAATTCCTTATCATAATTCCCATCACCAAAACCGAACCACTCTAGCGATTCCATCATTATAACAATAACGTTATTGCCTTCATCAACGCCAAAAACATCACTAGAATTATAAACTTCGCCGTTGTTAAAATAATCTAACGTGGCAGTTTTTACTGCCCGATTGCTATAATCAAATATTGAATTTGCAATTAAATTAAAGAAGTAGCCATACGTCCCAAATTTAGCATAACTACTAGATTTTAAGAACGAGGTGTTCATAAGGAAAGTGTCGCTATTAACATAGCTGGCATCTGTTGCCTCGCTTAATTCGTTAATGTAATTTCGTTGATGCACATAATAGCCTAGTGCAAAGCATTGAATTCCTAGTAAAATAATGATGTTAAAAATTGAGTAGTGCTGTTTTAGTTTAATTTTATCCTTTTTGCAGATATGTAACAAAATTGCACCCACAATGGCAATTGACAGCATAACTGCTATTAACTGCAAAATAACTGAAAAGTAAACAAAATTGGTGGTTATTGCAGCGCCCGCTTCGCCAATTAAGCGCATCATATCAAACGAAAATAAATCGCCATAAATTTTGTATAACGAAAAGTTTACATATATAAAAATTGTTTGAACTGCCAAAATAATGGTGTAAATTACATATTGTGCCGTAAAGTTCGGCACGGCATAAACCAGCAGTGCAATAATGAAAATAATTGCTAAATTAGACAAATAATATTCTGGCGCTACACCTAGGTTTAGAATATTGAATGTTACAAATTCTAAAATTAGCGCCCCAACAACATAATAGAACATTATTAGTAATTTATTGAATACTGTTTTAATCATTTTTTTAATTATAATAAACTTTAAAAAATTTGTCAAACTATATTTAAGTTTTTTATTATAATTATGTTTTGTAAAAAACGGGTTATTTATTTAATAAAACACAAAAAAATTATTGACAAAATATTTTTTAGGGTTATAATATTTTTAAGAGGTAAATTATGAAATTTGATAAAGATAGTTTAATAAGCGATGTGCTTGAAAACCTTGAAAACGCAGAAGAAATATTAATGAAATTCGGTTTTCATTGTTTATATTGCCCTGCTTCTCAAATGGAAACTTTGGAAGAAGCCTGCATGGTGCACGGCATTGACGTTGACGGAGTTTTAAGCGCTTTAAACGCAAAATAATAATATAAAAAAAAGAAAGCCTTAACGGCTATCTTCTTTTATTTCTTATTCTAGAATTTTTAATCAATTTGCGTTCAGATTCTTGCATTTTTGCGTTTTCTTCTGCAATTTGATTATCAATTTCTTTCAAATAAGCGTCAATATCTTTTATTGAGGATGAACCAACTTCTTTTTTAGGTCGGCCTCTTTTTTTTGTTGGTTGCGAAGTTTCTGCCAATTCTTTTTTAGGCCTTCCGCGCTTTGATTGTGTTTGACTTGTTTTTAATTCAACTAAATTTTCCGTTTTTCTTGGCCTGCCCCTACCCTGTTTAATTGGTTTTGGTTGGCTTTCTTGTTTTGAAGGCCTTCCTCTTTTGGCAGTTGGTTTTTGTTCCACTGCAATTGTAAGTTGTTGCGTTTTTTTAGGCCTACCCCTGCCTTTTTTTATGGCCGGCTGTGCATTTTCAGATGCTGATTTTTTAGGCCTGCCACGTTTTTTAGTTTCTTCCATAACTAATTGTGTGCCGTTTTCCTTTTTGGGCCTACCC
>CANQZB010000048.1 GCA_947628195.1 uncultured Clostridia bacterium
GTTTCCCCCTCGCTTGCCAGCCTAACATTGCCTATAATTAAACCATCCGCTCTGCCCGGTGCGCCAGTTGGACCCGTTGCGCCGGTTGGGCCGGTTGTACCGGCTTTATTAAGCGTGGAAGCAATAACAAAATCATAAAACCGTGCGCCGTTCTGCACAAGCGAATGTTTAGTTGGCAAATTGGTTGGGCAGGGCTTTCTTTTATTGCAAAAACATCCATGTAAAAAGCTAAAATTACCTAGCATAATTTCTCCTTTGTTTATCCATTTTATGAAAAGTTTTGCATTAAAGTTAATAGGGGCGCGCAAAAGGGCAAAATTAAAAAATTTTACAAAATTTGCTAATTTGTTTGCTTATAAGGAATTAATGTTTTAAAATGTTAATTGGATGGAATAAATACTTTATTTATACGCCATACTAACGGTAAGGATAAATTAATAAGGAGGGAAAATGAAAAAAATATTATCCATTATTGCGTGCTTGGCACTTGTGATGGTTGGCGGATTAGCATTTTCGGCATGCGGAGAAACTAAAAAAACAACAACCGAAGTTTCTAACTTTAACGAATTGAAACTGGCAGTTGAAAAGGGCGGAAGTGTTAAACTTAAAGACCATATTACGTTGGAATCCACACTTACAACAACTAAGAATGTGGACCTTAACCTTAACGGTTACAAAATTGATGAAGATTACACTTGGAACACTTCTAACGAAAGCAAAGCCATTACAATGTTCCAAATTAACGGCGGAACACTAACAATAAGTGGCAATGGCACTGTTGAGAGTGATGACCTTTATTTATTTAATGTTGGAAGGAGTGTTACTCCTGGCATTACAACCGGAAATTTGGAAATTTTTAACGGTACATTTAAAGGCACTGGCACAAACAAAACACTTGTTCAAGTTGCAAAAGGCAAAGCAGAAATTAGTGGCGGATATTATGAACTTGCGCAAGCAGATGCAAAATATATGCTTAACTTAATTGACGAATCTGGCCTTGCAAACACTGCTGAAATTGTAATTACGGGCGGAAGGTTTAAAGGCTTTAACCCAAGCGCAGTAACTTGCGAGCCTGCTAACGGAAAAACCTCTTTTGTGGCAGACGGCTACGAAGCAAGAGCCGGCAAAGGCGAAAACGAAAATGTTTACACCGTTGCTGAAACTCCAACCTTGGTGCAGGATTTTGCTAGTTTGCAAACCGCAGTGGCAAACGGCGGGCAAATAAGGCTTGAAGCAAGTTTTGCCGTTACTGGCACACTTAAAGTTAACAAAACCGTTGTTCTTGACCTTAACGGGCATAAAATAACCGAAACTGGCTTGTTCCACTTTACCGAACAGGGCGCAAGCACCAACGTGTTTGCCTTGTTCACTGTTGATGGCGGAAGTTTAACTGTTACTGACAGCAGTTTGGGCGAAGTTGGCGGAATTGAAACAACAGATTTATATGTGTTTAACATTGTTAACGCTGGCGTGCTTACAATAGAAAACGGAAGTTTTAAAATAACTGGCACAGAAGCTGAAAAAGCAGTTGACACAATTGTTCAAGTTGTTTCTGGCTCGGCTTACATTAAGGGCGGAAAATTTGAAATTGCCTTAGAAAACAAAACTTATATGCTTAACTTGTTAGACGATGGCGCACGTGAAAGCGCATGCGCAATTGAAGTTACTGGTGGCACATTTGTTGGCTACAACCCTGCCGAAATTTCAAGCGAACCAGAAGAACTTGAAATTACAACCTTTGTTGTTGACGGATATGTTTCTAACGAAGATGCAGGCAGTTGGACAGTTTCTGCCGAAGAATAAATTAAACAAAAAATCGCACTTTTCTGCGATTTTTTTATTTACAAACATCTTTTTTTGTGATATAATAAAAACATAAAGAAAGCAAAGCCTAAAATTTTGTTTACTTATTCGCTTTCAAAAGGAGTTAAAATGATTAAAAATATAGTTTTAGACATTGATGGCGTTGTTATTAACCCAGATAAAAATATAAAGCTTAACGATATTTTGCCCGCAAATTTAAAAAAGAAATACGCAAACAGATTTAACGGCGTTACAATTTGTGAATATGGCAAACTGTGTGATGACCTTGGCAAAATTGACCTTTTTGATGCCGGCAAAATTGATTACGAAACTTATTTAAAAAACGTTTGGCAGAACGGAAGCGAGGCAGGGCTTGTTAGGGTTAGAGAGGAAGAAGTTGAAGTTGTTAACGAACTTTATGCATATGTTAAAGCCAATTTAAAAAATTGGGTTGTGCCCGAAGCTAAAAAGTTAATAGAAGATTTAGTTAAAGAGGGTTACAATGTTTACATTTTTTCCAACGTAAACCAATATTTGTTGCCAGAGTGGAAAAAACTTGTTAACAAAAAATATATTTCTGGCGCAATTTACTCTTGCGAAATTGGCCTAACCAAGCCTAATGTTGAAGCTTACAAAAAGGCACTAAAAACCTGGAAAATTAAAGCGGAAGAAACTCTGTTTGTTGACGATAGAGAAAAAAATCTTGCACCGTTCACGCGCTTAATGGGTTACACATTTTTGTTTAACGCCAGTGATGCGCAAAACGAATGCGCCCGCTTAACCGACTATATTACAAAAATAAACCGCGTTGGCTAACGCGTTAAAGTAAAGGTTAAAATTCCTTTACTTTTTTTTAAAATTTTTGCATAATGTAAATAAGCCCATAATAAACTTTAGGTTTATGGGCGGGTTTGCCTGCTTAAAAATTGCACGTTTTGCTTATTGTTTTATTGGCAAATTTAAAAGGACATTATGATAGAATTTAGATACGATACCCAACTTCTTATTGAGGGTAAAAATTTAAGTGAAGACAAAATTAGAGATTATTTTTTAAACAATTTTAAAGGCGATTGCCTAATTGCGGTTGGCGATGGACTTGGCGACAACAGCGAAACCATTAAAATCCATTTCCATACAAACGAGCCGTGGGACGTGCTTAAATATTGTTCCACATTAGGCGAAATTTGTGACATTGTGGTTGAGGACATGGACCGTCAATCCAGAGGATTGAAGGGGTAGCATGCCCGAAACCACAACACTTAACTTTAGTTAAGATATCGTTGTGGAAGATATGGATAGGCAGTCTAGGGGACTGAAAGGCTAATCTTCCACAACACTAGGGCCCCCACAAAACAATTTATTGTTTTGAAGGGGAAAGGAGCAATAAAGCCTAGGCTTATGTTTGTGAGAGAAGCGAACAAACTAGCAAAGGCGCGAATTGCGACGTGGACATGGACCGTCAATCCAGAGGATTGAAGGGGTAGCATGCCCGAAACCACAACACTTAACTTTAGTTAAGATATCGTTGTGGAAGATATGGATAGGCAGTCGAGAGGTTTGAAAGGTTGAGATTACCACGCGATTTCCATAGTGGAAATCTCTCGTAATGACATTTAATCAAAACGTCTTCTTGTCATTGCGAGCGAAGCGTGGCAAAAGCCAATCCCCAATCAACTTAAAATTTAATAATTTGTTGTGTTTTGTGTATTGACAAAACTTTTTTTGTTGATATAATATAACAAATTATTGCAAATGACTTTTGGCGTTTGCTAAAAAGGTGGCGCTATGAATTTAATTTGTAAACTTCTGTTTAAATTTAAACGGCAAAGCAAATCTAATTTAGATTACAGCAAGGTGCTTAAATATGCCAAGAAAAAACACAAAGGCCAGTTAAGGAAAGACGGCAAAACTCCATACATTCAGCACCCTATTGCTGCTGCGGAAATTATACGCGAATTTGTTAATAAATATGGCAGAGAGGAAGATGTTGAACTGCTTCCCGAACTTATTGCCGCCGCCCTTCTGCACGACACTATTGAAGATACCTACGTCTGCCCCAAAATTTTGGAAAAGCGCTTTGGCGTGTTGGTTGCCGGGCTGGTGCAAGATGTTACAACAGTGAATTACGACAAAAACGAAAAAGGCAAAGATAGATACCTTGCCGAAAAAATGCTTGCCATGAGTGATTACGCCCTTATTTTAAAGTTGGCGGATAGGCTTGCAAACATTAGGGATAGCGAACAACTAACTTTGGAAGAAAAGTTTAAGTTAAGGCGCGGAACGGAAAATATTTTAAAATATGTTGAAGATAGAAGGTCCAGTTATTTTAGCGAATTGCAAATAAAACTTTTTGAAACGGTTTGGGAAGACCTTAACACCTACATTCCTTACAAAATTTTTGTTGGCACCAAGTTTGAAGAGGCAGTTTTTAACAACATTAGTTACATAAACATAAATCCAGAAACCTGGCACGAAGGCTTTGCGTATCCTCACGGCGCAATTTGGCAAGAAAATTGCCAAAAATAACGGAATTTTTTGTAATTTGCATTAAAATTTGGGCTAAAAAGCAAAAAAAATCACAACTTTTGGCAAATTTTGCAAAAAAATAGTTGACAAATAGAATTTTGTGTTATATAATGAAGTCGTACAAAAGATGAAATTGCAAAATTCGTTCCTAAACATCCTAACGAATTTTAGCTTGAAAAACCCGCCTTTATACACATTTTACCCCTTAAAATTTGTGTTTTCAGCGGGTTTTTTTCATGTATTTTGGCAATTTTAAAAATTTAAAACAAAAATATTGACAAACCGCCTTTTTTTTGTTACAATTTACTAGATTATTTATGTTTAAGGGCAAGTTTGCTCTTATTTAAATATCGTTTTCACTAATTTATTAAAAGGAGCAGTTATGAAGCAAACTTATCAACCCAAGAAAAAACAACGCAGTAAAGTTCACGGCTTTAGGGCTAGAATGAAAACTTTATCTGGCAGAAAAGTGCTTAAAAGACGCAGAAATAAGGGTAAAAAAGAATTAACTAGATAGGAGGCGTTATGCTTTCTAGCATCAATAGGCTTAAAAAGCGAAAGGAATTTAATTACATTTACAAAAAGGGCGATGTTATTCACGCGCCGGACTTTATGGTGCATTATGTGCGCGCCTTTAAAAAATTTGCGCAAATTGGCATTTCTGTAAGCAAACAAGTGGGCAATAGCGTGGTGCGAAGCCGTGTTAAACGCGTTATTAGTGAGGCTTGCAGGCTTAACATTCAGCACTTTGCCGTTAAAAATTATGTGTTTACAGCAAAGCCTAGCATTGTGGGTAAAAAATCCACCGACATTGAGGCCCAACTTATTAAATTGCTAAAAAAGCACGCGCTTTATGTTGAATAATGCAGTCATTACGAAGAATTTTGACCATCAAAATTCTGTGGTAATCTCTACCTATTGGATTGAAGCGCTTCGCTCGCAATGACTGAAATAAAAGGCGTAAATTATGTTTAAACTCTATTACATTTTAACCTATCCGCTTACGTTAATTGCGCTGGCTTTGCTTGCGCTTTATAGGGGCGTTTTCCGCTATGCGCTGGGGCGCTGTTGCAGGTTTACACCAACTTGCAGTAAATACGCGTGGGATAGCATTATTGAATTTGGCGCAATTATTGGCGGAATTTACACCATAAAGCGCCTTGTTAAATGCAGGCCAAGTCATCCTGCCGGCATTGATATGCCAAAATTAAATATATATGGGAATTATAAATGGAAATGTTAAATTTTTCTACATTGCTTGCTAACAATCTTTGGGTTACACTCATCAATTTTTTTGCGCGTTGGGTGGTTAACTATGGTTGGGCAATTATTTTATTTACAGTTGTGTTAAAACTGGTGCTAAGTCCGCTAGATATTTTTCAGCGCATTGCAAGTTCTAAACAGAACCGTGTGATGACGGTTTTGCAACCTCAACTTGACGCATTGCAACAAAAATATGGCAATAACAAGGAAAAACTCAATGAAGAAACCAACAAACTTTACCGCAAATACAACACCGGTTTGGGCGGAATGTGCATTATTATGTTGGTTGCCATGGTGCTAAACATTGTTATTGTGTTCACGCTTTACGGCGCGGTTAGGGATTTTGGTAGTGATAAACTTTACGAAAGTTACCACGAACTCCACACAACTTACAGCCAGGCCTATGAGGGCAAATTGGAAGAGTTGGGTGGCGTTGGAAATGAAGAATCCGCGCAAACCTATGCCATTGAAATTACGCAGGATAAGTATGACGAACTGGCAAAGCAAAACAGTTGGCTTTGGGTTAAAAACGTTTGGAAGGGCGACATTAACACCAGCCAGTTTGTAGATTTTAACAGTTACGCAAATCACTATCATATTGAAGAGGCGGACCGCGAAACTGCCAAGCAGTATTATGACGTTATAACGGCAAATGTGGGTGGCGGAAATTCGGCAAACGGCTATTATGTGCTTATTATTTTGGCAGCGTTGATAAGCTTTTTAACGCAGTTCATTTCTATGAAACTTATGCAACCAAAGGGTCAAAAGATGAATTTAATGAACAAAATTATGATGGCGTTAATTCCGGTTACCATGATTATATTGGCAAGCACATCTAACGTTATATACACGCTTTACGTTATTGTGAACTCGCTTGTTACGGCAATAATTTCTACCACAATTTCGCTGATTATGAAAAAGCACGATAAAAAATACGAGGGCAACGAACAACTTTTGTTAAAGAAAAAGAACGTGGAAGTGGTGGAATACAGCAGAAATTACAAAAAATAAATTATAAAAAGCAATTCTTATAAAAGACTTGCTTTTTTTGTTGGCTTGTGCTATAATACTGCTAATAAATGCTATTAGTGTGTTAGGTTATATTTTATTTGTTAGTTTAAATTAAGTTATAATTTACCAAGCAAAGTGGCAGAAAAGGCTGTTTAAATGGCCTTAATTAAAAGGTGGGAATTATGAAAATTGAAGCAGTGGGCAAAAGCGTGGAATTGGCCATACAAAACGGGCTGTTGGAATGTGGCAAAAAGCGTGAAGAAGTTGAAGTTAAAGTGCTTGACGAAGGTGGCCTGTTTAAAAAGGCAAAAGTGGCATTAATTTGGGGCGAGCAAGCCGAGGTTGAAGAGCCTAAAGAAGAGCGCGAAGAGGTGAACGAGATTGAGGCAGAAGGCGAAAGCGCTGGCGCCGAAGTGCAGGCAGAAAATGCCGAGGCTGAAACTGAAGAAAAAGCAGAAAAGCCAAAACGCATTGTTAACACTTCTAGGCTGGAAGAGCGTGGCAAAGAGTTTTTGCTTGGCTTGGCACGTTTGGTGGACGAAAATGCCAGCGTGGAAGTTACTGCTGGCGAAAACGAAGTTAATTTTGCCGTTAAGGGTGAAAAATTAGGCAAACTTATTGGGTATCATGGCGAAAACATTTCCGCCCTTCAACTTTTGCTTAGCGGGTTGAAATTGAGAAG
>CANQZB010000049.1 GCA_947628195.1 uncultured Clostridia bacterium
ACTATATTGTAGATATTGGCCCGCTTGCCGGCGTGCATGGTGGCGAGATTGTGGCACAAGGCAGTGTGCAAGATTTAATAAATAGCCCTAATTCTATGACTGGCAAATTTTTATCGGGCGAAATGCAAATAGAAGTTCCGTCAAAAAGGCGTGAAATAAAAAATGAATATATCCGTTTGCTGGGTTGCAGGGAACACAATATAGAAAATTTAGACGTTGCAATTCCAAAAGGGGTGCTAACGTGCATTACTGGTGTAAGCGGAAGCGGAAAATCCACCCTAATTAATGATATTTTCTATCAAGCACTGTTTAACAAATTAAATAGGCGAGATAAGGAGAAAAATTTAGACGCCATTTTGGGCATTGAGGAAATAGATAAAGTTATTCAAATTGACCAAACTCCAATAGGGCGCACTCCGCGCAGTAATCCCGCCACCTTTTCAGGTGTTTTTACAGATATTCGCAAACTTTTTGCTTCCACTCCAACTGCTAAAGAAAAAGGGTTTGACCTTGGAGATTTTAGCTTTAACATTGAAGGTGGACGTTGTGAAGCGTGCGCGGGTGATGGCGTAAAAAGGTTAAGAATGTATTTTATGGCGGATGTTTTTGTTCCGTGCGAAGTGTGTGGCGGGAAAAGGTATTCACGAGAAGTTCTTGAAGTAAAATATAAAGGGAAATCTATTTACGATGTGCTTGAAATGACAATTGACGAGGCGTATGACTTCTTTGATGCGCTTCCGCAAATAAAGCGCAAATTGCAAACGCTGGTGGATGTTGGGCTTGGCTATGTTAAACTGGGCCAAAGCGCCACAACACTTTCGGGCGGGGAAGCGCAAAGGCTAAAACTTGCCACTGAGCTAACAAGGCGCGATACGGGCAATACTGTTTATATTTTGGACGAGCCAACTACGGGTTTGCATTCGTATGACGTGAAAAAATTGGTGGATATTTTACAGCGTTTAGTTGGCAATGGGAATACAGTGGTGGTTATAGAGCATAATTTAGATGTAATAAAAACTGCCGATTATATTATAGATATGGGCCCAGAAGGTGGCGTGGGTGGCGGAAAAATTGTTGCAGAAGGCACGCCAGAGGAGATATGCAAAATTAGCAAAAGTTACACTGGCCAATATCTTAAAAAGATGTTAACAAAAAGGGGAACAAATGGAAAGAGCAGTAAAAAAGTGTTATAAATTATTAGATTTGCCATATAATTCCACTGAAGAAGAAGTTTTTGCAAGAAAAACCTTTTTAATTAATAGAATAAGGGCCAAAAGTTTAAAATCTGGCAAAATTAATGAAGAAAAATTAAAAAAGATTAATTTAGCATCTGAAAAAATTATATTTAACATAAAAAAGTTTGGCGTGCCTAGCAAGGCTTGCCAAACTTTTAAAACAGACATTGGGGATTTAGTTAACTTGTTTTTCGCTTTTTGTTTTACTCTTTTGTTTTGCGCAGTTAGTATTTATGTTATTTTATAACAAATTCAACATATCTATGCCGGTAGATTGATTAAGGCCTTTTAAGTTATAGCACAATAGGCGAGAATATGTAACTGCATCTTCTTTGCTTCTGTTTATGCAAGCTGAACACAAATATTGCAAATAATCGCTTACAGGCTGTAAATCTTTGCGTGAAATGGATATACAAAGCATATCCATTTCTTTTGTCCAATAAGTGTTTAAATTAAATATTTTATTTTGCAAATCTTTATTTTCAATTTCTGTTGTTAAAACTGAATTATAAATTTCAGTGCTATCTTTTTCTAATTTATCAAAAACATTTTGAGTATGAATGCCATCCCACACGCAAAGCGTTGTTACGGCTATAAACAAAATAATCATAGGTATCCACATTTTCATAACTTAATCTCCTCAAATATATTTTTAATTAATGTTAATTGCCCATTTTTTGTTTGATAACTTAATTTCCCTTGTTCGTCTAACGCCAAAATAATTAAATCTTTAATTCCGCTAACCTTTATATGTTTAAAAATTTTGTTCAATTTTTCGGTAGTTAAATTCAACATATCAAGTTCCGCTTTTATTAATTTGCCATCGCTTACGACGATGTGTGGCAGTTGAGCGGGCGGATTCTGCACCTTAACATCTTGAGCAGTGGCTGGCGCATTTTCACTTTTGGGTATAACACTTATTTTGCCATTTGTTTCAACAATTCCATAAAGCACTTGGTCTAATGAATAATAATTACATTGCCTAATTGCTTCCATAAGGTCATCAATATTCATGTTTAAATCTTTTAACGCCTTATATTCAATGCCTTTGGGGCTTATAACAATAACAGGCCTTCCGCTCATTAATCGCCTAATTTTGATGCTTTTTCTAGTTAATAAGGTTATTGTGTAGTGAATCAGCACTAAAAGAGCAAGTGGCAAAATTCCATTTAAAAGCGGAATGTTTGTGTCGCTCATAGGCAGAGTTGCCAAGTCTGCAATAATTAACGTTATAACAACTTCATAAGGTTGCATTTCGCCAATTTGGCGTTTTCCCATCATGCGCAAAAAAACTAGCACGGTTACATAAATAATTAAAACTCTTATAAATACAATAAACATATTATAAGTTTGCGAATAATTGCATTTTTTATGCAAAAGGGGATATAAAAAACTGCCTGTAAGGCAGTTAACTTTTCTTTTTGCGTTTTATTAAAGATAACAACATGGATAAATCATAAATTTTAAACATTTTTGTTAGCGCCAAGGTTGAAGCTATTGCAATCACTCCGCCAATTAAGCCGGCAAACAAAGCAGATAAAAAGTGCAAACATATATTTGATATAAAATGTCCCATTAAACTAGAGAAAACGGTTATTAGCGAGTATTTTAAAGTTAAACTTGCCAAGTTAAAGTCAAAATTTGGAACAGTTTTTTGAATTTTTCTTAAATTTAAAAGTGTGATTAGCGTCATGGATAAAAAGAATGCAATTATTATTGAATTAATGCCAACAAGCGGAGTAAAAATAATTAAACATGCAAATAACACAATAGAGCCAATAATGTAGTTAATGAAGGATTTAACTTCCAAATTTAAAGCATTTAAGATGCTACCGGTTAGGTTGCAAAGCGTTATTGGCAAAACGCATACGGCAGCAAGCTGTAATAACACGCCTGACATTTGATTATCATAAAGCACAATGCCTATTAAATCGCCAACTGATAAATAAAGCGGAATGAAAAGCATACTTATAAAAACTGAAACTTCTAGCGATTTTGTTATGTTTTGATTTATTGTTTGATATTCATTTTTAATCATTAATGAAGAAATTGAGGGGATAAGCACCATGCTTATACTGCCAATAACCGCCATAGGAACAAAGAGCATAGGGAAGGTCATGCCCATAATAACACCAAAACTTGCAATTGCTTCACTTGTGGAATAACCCGATAGCACTAACATAGTGGGTATTATTAATGTTGTTAGCGGTTGAACAAGCGAGTTTGCAAGCCTTATGCCTGTTATTGGAACTGAACTTTTAAACACGTTGAGATATTCGCCCTTTTTAAAATTTAGTTTTCCGCGCTTTAAATAAATAAAAAGTGTAATTAAAGCAGAGCATAGGCAAGTTATGTTAAATGCAATCGCAGAATATTTCGTGGCAACAAAATAATCGGTTATTTTAAATAACATAATAAATGTTAGCGCAAAACGAATTATTTGCTCTAACAACTCGGTTAAGCCACAACTGAAATAATCGTTTTGACCCCATAACGCCCCTCTAAACACGGCGTAAATTGCACTGAAAAACACGGAAGGTATTAAAATAATTAAAATTTCAACAGCGCGGATATCCGTTAAAATAACGCCCCAAACATCCTTTAAAAGAAAAATTATAACGGAAGAAAGAACGGCAACCAGCATTGCAATAACAAGCGCAGATGTTACAACTTGGTTGCGTTTTTTTAGTTCGCTGTTAGTTTCGTATTTACTGACCATTTTGGCAGTGGTTAAAGGAATTCCGCTTGAAATAAGCGTCATAAAAATGCCCAAAACGGAGGAAGCCATTTGGAACAGCCCTAAACCTTCCGCCCCCAGTTTGCGGGATAAAAATATCCTAAAAAAGAATCCTAATAATCTAGTGATTACAGAAAAAATAGTTACAATAGCAACGGCCTTAAAAATAGATTTCATAATTTGTCCTATTTAAATATATAATTAAGGGCAAAATTATATGCTATGTTAACTAAATTGAAATTGTTTTGAATATATAGTAAATATGAATATAGATTTAGATTATCAATTTTTTTATAAAATAAATTTAAAAGATAACTATAAAAGCCTAACTCAAAAGTTTAATGCCGAAAAATCCAACATTTTAAGAAACAACGATAAGTTAAACCTTTATGCGGGTGAATGGGTGAAGTTAAAGCAAAATGATTATATAATGCACTATGTTAAACCGGCAGAAACTTTAAATAAAATTGCCGAAAAATACAATATGGATAAAAACAAAATTTTGTTAGATAATAACTTACTTAGCGAGCGTTTATTCATAGGGCAAATGTTAAAAATATATAAATAAAAAAGCACTAAAAGTGCTTTTTATTTTTGTTCGGGTTTTTCAACTTCATCAACTGTTTCTTCTGTTGAAATTTTAGGTTGTTCGCTAGATAACTTTTTAATTAAGGTTGTTAAATATTGGTCAGTTTTAGTGTAGTTTATTTCATTGGTTATGTTGTTTATATTAACACCAATTGTTGCAGATAAACGCCTGTTTTTCTTCATTTCTTTATCTAGTTTGTTAATTTCACTTGCGCTTGCACGCTTAATTTTTAATTCCCTTAATTTTGTTAAATCTCGTTTGTATTCTTCTTCAAAAGAAGCACGCTGATTTGTTAAATTTTCCAATTCTTTATTTAAATCTCTTAACTTTTCTTCACGAAGAGCAGTGGCTTTTCTAGTGTAGTATTGTTTAGAAACGGTTTTGTTGCGGTCATAAGCATTTTTGGTTTTCTTAACTGGCTTTTTAAATTTCATTTTTCTTACCATAACGCCAACAATGCAGATAACTAGTGCAAGGGCAAACAACAAGCTAGGGATTGCATAAATCCATGCTGAAGTGTTGTTGTTAGTGCCGGTTTCGTTGCTTTCTTCGTCATCATTATTGTCTTCGTCTACAATTGGGTCTGCTAACACCAAAACGTTACTGCCATCTTGATATGTTGTAAATTTATTTTCTTCTATTTCTTCAAAAATAATATTTCCAAAGAAGACTCTGCCCGCACAACTGGTTTCACTGCTTCCAATAGATAGGGTTAAGTAACTTGTAACTTCAGTTGTTGGATGAACATAGAAAACATATCTAGACCAACTGTTGTTTGTGTTAATTTTGCTAAAAGATTTATCAAAATTGGTTAAGCTAATTGATGCGCCTAAATCTTCAGGTTCGGTTTCTTCATTCGATGTGTGCAAATTAGAAGTGAACACATAAACAACAATTTTGTAATATTTGTCAGTGGAAAGTGTAAAGCCTAAATCCGAAGTTAAAGTGTAATTGGTTTCGTAATCGTAATCCGTGCAGATTGCAAGAACGTTTCTATTATTAGAACTGCCTTCATCTTCAGTTTCCAATTTTAAGTTCTTTAAATTGGTTGCGTATTGTTCGTCAATTACATTGTTTGTAAGGCTATCGTCTAAATTAACAACGCCAGTTTGCACATTTGCGCTTTCAGCACCAGTAAAATAATTTGGCTTTGCATAATTGCTATCGGTTTTTTCAAAAGCTAAAATGTTTTTTAAATCAACATCAATTGTGTTGTTTGCATCTGCTTTTGGCGCAATAGATTTATCAATAATAACATTATCAACAAATGCACAAGCATAAGAATCACTTGTTAAAGTTATGCGCAGTTGCACGTTTAATGACTGATAACCTGTTGCCAAATTGAATTGAACAACAGTCCATTTACCTGTGCCTATAATTGCATCAACAGTTTTGCTTGCCAGCACAATTTCACTATCATCTTTGCTTGTAATTAGTTCAATTTTTAAATCGGCATTTTGTGCTTGAACAGTTAAATTGTAGATATAATCTGTTTGTGCGGATAAAGATCTGCTTGTGCTTGTGTAGCTTAAACTGTTTGCAGAGTGATTATATAACATCAAAACGTTATTGTTGTTTTCAATATCATAAGGGTTAACAATGGCAGAGTGGTAAGCATAGCCTGCCTTTAATTTTGCCCACTCGCTGGCAGATGTGTTTACAACGCCATATTTTTGTACGCCATCATCCTCATTTTTTGTAACAGTCCAAGAAGTTGGAACGGCAGGGTATTGTTCACTATAATCTGAATTTACTTCAATTGCATTAAAGTTGCCATTATCCACATATTTATCGCTAGCCAAAGCGTCGGATTTGCTTACTAAATCAAATTTATTATTATTGTCTGCCGAATTGAATGTGGAATAACTAATTTTGCTTAAAGTAATGTTGGAAATATATAAAGTGCCGGAAGCAGAGGAAGAATCATCTCCTAACCCAACAACAATTTGTATTTTTGCTTTATCGTCAACATCAGCAAAAGTTCTAACAAAGAATGAATACGCTTTAAAATCTCCATTTGTGGTAGAGATTGAAAGTTCATTGCTCTCATAATCGTTGTTTGTTTCAATTAATTTGATGTTTGCGTTGCCAGTAGAAATATCCACTGCTTTTAAATACAAACTAACTTTGTAAACAGAGTTTTGGTCTAAAGTTAAGAAATCTTCACTTGTGGCATATTTAATGTAACTATCTTTAGCGTGCATTTCAAAAACTGAATTATGCGTGCCGTCAAAACTTTCAGTGCCAGGGTTAGTTGTTGTGTATTTTGCATAAACATCTTCATAAGAAGTGTCGGTTGGGTGAAGATATTCTTGGCTGAATGGGGTGGTTGTCATATCAAACTCTTCTAACTGCCCACCAATACCTGCGTCATAATAATAAAATCTGCCCAAATCTGCATTTTCTTTTTCTGTTTCAAGTGCGTTTTTTGTAACTTCAAAGCAAGATGCGCTATCA
>CANQZB010000050.1 GCA_947628195.1 uncultured Clostridia bacterium
GTGGATGTGGAATGCAAAAATGTTGGTATCTGTAACAGGCAAATTTTCGATGTCCGCCATTACAATAACTCCACTGTTAATTTGATAAAAATAAACTTTGCCGTAAATATTAGGGTAGGCAGTTCCGCCCCTAATGGTTGCCACCGCGGAGGGTGATAATTCCGATAAATTTTTAAACAAAACATTATATTCCATAGCAATATATATGAATGTTAAAAATTAATAGTTCCGTAATGTAAAAAAACGCCAATGTTAAAAAACTATTAAATAATATGCTCAACTTAAATTTTGCACAATTATTTTAAAAAAGCACCAAATTGGTGCTTAAAAGAATTTTGCAGTACATCAAACGGAAAAATTCAATATTTAATGGAAATTTTTTGCTTCTTGCCTTAGCAAATTTAATTTTTCTTTATCCTCTTTATAGTCGAAGCGTGGTTTAACAAAGTTTTTTGACCCTCTTTCTTCAAAAGAATATCTTGGAATTAGTTGCAAATGAAAATGGTTCATTGGGCCATCGCTCATGGTGCAGAGATAAACGCTTTCACAACCATAAATTTTTTTGATGGCAACCATCATTTGTTTTGCAAAAATGAATACGCTGTTGCACAATTCGTCTGGAATTTCGGTTAAGTCCTTGTAATGTTGTTTGCTTGAAATAATTGTATGCCCAACTGCGCGCGGATTTCCACACAGAAAGCATTCAAACAGGTCATTTTCAAAAATCATCTGTTCGCTGTTATCGCCAAAAACGCAAAAATTATGGGTCTTATTGTAACAAGTGGGGCAAATGCCCATATCTGTAAGTTCCCTTGCTGTTATTTTCGTTATCATTATGTTGTTCTCCTTTTTAGATTATATAGCTTGAATTTTGCTTATTTTTAAAATTCATTTTAAATCTTCATTTTTATAATAGCAGATATTCAAAAGTATGTCAACTAAAAACTCAAATCGAAATGTTCGATTTAGGTTTTGCGTGTGTCAACTGAACACAAAGTCTTTTTTTGATTTTTGTTTTGATAATTTATATTTCGTAAAATACTTTTGCGATGGCTTAATTGGACAATAATGGTCAGAAAAGATGCAAAGATTTAAAAAGTATGGTAAAATACAAAATGATAATAAAAACCACATTGCATGGATTGAGAATTTGTAAATTGCGAAGGAGTAGAGGATATGGAGATTGAAAAGAAATTTTTGGTTGAAAAATTGCCAAATTTGGAAGGTTGTAAATTTTATGAAATAGAACAGGCTTATTTGTCGTTGGACAAAACCAAAAAAGAAGAAGAAAGAATTCGCAGGTTGGATGATAAATTTTTTTTGGTAGACATTTTTTCTTTCAGTTTTTTGCTAAATATTAAAAAGTGCGAACACAATATATTGATTAAAATGCTTAAAAAACAACAAAAAACCACCATATATGGTGGAACTTCGGTGGCGGACTGACAGGGCGTTTATTCGCACCCTATATGTTCGATTTTTATTTTGTTACAACAATTTCTGTTAGGCTATTTGGTTTTTTTGATTTTATTGTCCTTTCATAATCAGTATACAAATATTCTTTATAAGATTCGCAAGAAAGAATTTTAAACTCCTTTTCTTTGAAAGCAGAAACAAGTTGCTCTTCCGACAAAAATTGGCGGGTTCTAATTATCTTCCAATCCCATTGTTCATAATATGTTGTGAGGTTTGTTTTTTCATCATATGAGATAATAAATTCTGGCTTTGTCAATTCCCATTCCTTGTTGTTTCTTGCAACCACAAAAAATAGTCCATTCGGTTTTAAAACTCTGTGAATTTCTTTTAAGGCTGATTCAAGTTGTTGCCTGCTTAAATAGTGTAAAACAAGTCTCGCGTAAACAAAGTCAAAAGAGTTTGATTTATATGGCATAGGTTTTGAAACATCTTCGATTTTTATTTCAATTCTTTCAGACATGCCATATTTTTTAATTGCCTGATTTGTAAAATCAAGTCCTATTTCATCTATAGTGGTCGCAATTATTTTTGCCTTCGAACAAATTTTTGCCATATTAATTTCTGCAGACCCGCCTGTGCTTATTCCGACAGACAAAATACTCGACATTTCGGGTTGAAGAAGTTTCAATGCTCTTTTTTCACTTTTTGAACTTTTAAAAATATTTGATTCCATTTTTTCTCCCATAAATTTTTTCTTTTATATTATATCACCTTTTAAACCAAAGTCCTATACAATCACTTAAAAAGAAAAGTCCACACCCATTTTTTAGTTTAGGGTGCGAACAGTTCCCTTTTGGCGGAGGGCTAGGGATTCGAACCCCAGGAGGCTTTCACCTCGGCAGTTTTCAAGTTTTCGTCTAAAAAAATTAAGCAAAATTAAATAGGTTTAAACAAGATTAAAAAACCCCTTATTTATAGGCAAAAACTGACAATGTAAAGTTTATTTTTAACCTCGTAAATTTCGATTAAGTTTAGCAAGATTTGAACAAAATTGAAGATATTTTTGTTAATTTTGGTAGACATTTAGTAGACCTCCTCGGCAATTTTTTTAATTAAAAAATCACCATTAAGGTGATTTTGGTCTAATATTGGTTTTGACAACAAACACAAGCATAGACCGGAGTCGCAATTTTAAGATTTAGCTTTTTAACTGGTTCTTTTGAGTTAATTTTTTGTGCTAAACCAATTGTATTAGTCGATAGAATCTTCATATCAAACCCTCCTTATATATAATATAATAAATTTTTACAAAAGTCAATAGATTTTTTTAAAAACTTGACTTAATTCCAAATTTATTTTATAATAAAAAAAAGGAGATTGTTATGAACAAAGGTTTATGTGTTCCGCATAATGTATATATAATTTTAACATCGCGTTGTAATTTGAGATGTGTACACTGCTATGGAAATTATGGTGACAAATTGGATAATGAACTATCTGGAGATGATTGGGATAAAGTTTTTAAAGATTTGGCCAAAAATAAAATATTTTATTTAAACATTTCTGGAGGAGAACCGACTTGCCACAAGGACTTTTGTAAAATAATTGATTCTCTTATTAAATATGATTTGCCTTTTATGTTAACGACAAACGGATTTTTTGGTGACAACATTTTGAAAAAGATAATAGAAGCCAAGTCTATTATACTAGGTGTGAAAATAAGTTTAGATGGATATGATTTTTTATCACATGGTCAAATAAGAAAGAATAATTTCAATGCAATTGATGAACAAATTTTTAATAGAACTATTAAGAATATAAGAGAACTTATAAAGAATAAAATAAATGTTTCGATTGCTACTTGTATACATAAAGGTAACATTGATAATTTCACAAAAATGAAAGATTTAATTTTAGAATTAAAGCCTTCCAATTGGTTCATTTCAACAATCTCATTAACGGGAAGGGCTATAAAACATAATGACATCTTTGTATCAGAAACATATCATAGAAAACAATTTTGGTTAAATTTAAAAGCCGAGTGTGCCGAAAACGGTATACAAGTCAATTTTGTAGATATGCCACATTTAATTAAAAGTAATAAACGAAGAGACATATACTTTTCATGCCCAGCAGCAAAGTGGTTTTGTGAAATCAACTCAGATGGACTCACAACACCTTGTCCTTTGTCAAGAGTCTTTATAAGTGAGAATTATTTAAAATTTGAAAACATAAAAAATAAAAGTATAAAAACTATTTGGAATTCTAAAACATTTGAAACTTTTAGGCAATGGCAGCATTCTGGATGTGATGGTTGTAAGATTGCGGGTACTTGTGATCGTTGTGTACCCCAAAGTATACAATGGTTGGAAGATCCATTGTCTCCTCCTCCCTATTGCGTTCGCAATGGAAAATCTTTAGGTTTAAAAAATTTAGATGATTTACGGAAAAAATTGGCAAAGAAATTAAAATTGACAAACAGGAGTGATTATGTCTAATTCATTAAAAAAGTTATATTTAAAAAAGTATGTTCGCTTTAGGAAAGAAAACGGTGAGGTCTTTGTGTGTAATTTATATAATTTGGACAATTATTCTTTTCCATTAAAATACTTGAAAGACTTCAAGAAATTAGAAGTTGAAGGATTGGATGATGACAAAAATGATTTTTTAGAAGATTTAAAACAATTGGGAATGATTGACTATACTCGAGAAATTGATCTTAATAACAATAATGCCTTCAATAAATTGATTTATAATGAAAGTGAATTTTTTAATTAAAATACTTCGTTATTAGTTTAATATCATTTTTTAATGTAAATTTGAAAAATGGGCACTGAATTGAGTTCGTTTGAAAATACATATGACAACAGCCTCCGAAACAGCTGGGCAATAATTTACAATCTCTACATTCTTGAAATATAAACGGAGACCAATCGTCGTATATATTTTGATTTTTTGAGAAAGCATTTGGCAATTCATATTTTTTACCACCCAGTAGGTTTTCACATCTATAAAAATTCATAGTTGGATCAATTACAAAACTATTGTAATTGTTGGCTTTACAAAAATATTTTTTAGGTCCTTCGTAACAATATTCTGTTACAGATAATTTATTCTTAAATAAAAATTTTTTAAACGATATGTAAGTTTTTGCAAATTCTTTTGTAGTTAAACAATCTTTTAGATTTAAGTGACAATTATCGGTTAAGGATTGAATATGTCCAAGGTATATTTTTTTCGGCTTGATGTTATTTTTTATTAAATATTTTACCAGTTTTTTGGGTGTCTTTTTATTTTTTTTATCAATATTAATTCTAATAGTGGGATAAATATTGTTTTTATTCAACAATTTAATATTTGATACAATTTTGTCAAAAGTTGGCGATTTGTCTATTAACGGGCGTTTAATGTCATGTTCCTTTTTTAATCCATCTAAAGTTATACATATTTCTAAATTATTTAAATGTTTTTTGTAAAAATCCATTATGGTTTCATCCAAAATATAGCCATTGGTTATAACAAAGATATTTAGTGCAATATTATTTATCAAACAAAATTCTTCAAGTTCGGATATGAATTTGATCATTTGATTTTTACAAAGCATTGGTTCGCCACCGAACCATGAAAAATTTATAACTCTTGTTTCATGCGTTATATTTTGTTTGAGAAAATTAATTAAATGAACATAATCTTTTTCATTAAATGATGTAGCATTTTTATTTTCATAACAGTAGACACAACCAAAATTGCATTTTAAGGTTGGAGCAATTGTTATAGAAATTTCTTTTTTGCTATATCTATTACTCAAATATTCTTTTTCAATTTCTTTTAATTCATCTACATTTTCATCCACAACAAACCCAGAGTTGCGTAGAGCGAATAATGCATCTTCATCTTTAAATAAATTTTGTTTTAAAAAGTTAAATTCTTTATGCTTTAATTTGCATATTTGGCCGCTTTTCGTATTAAAGATATACATGTATCTTATTTTTTTAAGATAATAGTTGTATCTAGATAATTTATAAAGTTCCATATAAATATTATATAAAATTTTTTAATTTTGTCAAATATTTAAAACATAAGGATTGACAAAGTTAGTTAATTGTGCTAAAATATACTAAAGGAGAATGAATATGAAATACATAATTACCTATTCGCCATGTTTTAAAAGAAATGCGTTAAAAGAACTCAAATCAATAGATAATCAAATCCGCATATTAAGAGATTTTGATGAAAATATTTCATTAATAGAAACTCAACTGGAACAAGAGAATTTCCAAAAAGAAATCGAAAAAAACAATATTATTTTCATAAAACATTTGGCACCAGTGTCTATTATTGGTAATATAACAGGAAATTTAGATCAAGACAAGCAACAATTGTTGCAAGAAATCTTGACAAATTTTACACATGTAAAGGCAAATGAAAAATTTTCGATACAAGCAAGAATTTGCGCTGGTGAGACAAAAGATAAATCGCCTTTGAACTATTCAGCAAAAGATATAGAAGTTTATGTTGGAACCTATCTAACTGAAATTGGCGGAGTGCCCACATTTTCAGATAAACAAATAATCAATGAAGATGATGTTAATATTTTCTCAATATTCATAAATGGCAACACATATTACATTGGTAACTCAATAAGCAAATATAATTTAAACTTTTCATGCGATGAATATCGAGTTAGTTCTCATAAAGGAAAACGAGAAATATCTCGAGCTGAAAATAAACTAACTGAAGCTTTAGCTAAATATAAAATAAAATTAGAAGATAAAGGTAATTACGCCTTGGATATTGGTGCGGCTCCCGGTGGATGGACTAATGTTTTATTGCAACATGGATTTTTTGTTGATGCCGTGGACCCTGGAGATTTAAATCCTATTCTTCTAGAAAATCCAAAAGTTAGACATTATAAATGCAAAATTGAAAGTATGGCCCAAGCAAGCGAATTTTCACAAAAACACAAATATGATATAATAGTTGATGACATGAATGTTGATCCTGAAACTACCGCAGAAATTATGAATATATTAACACCTTGTTTAAAAGAAAATGGACTAGCGATCGTTACTATAAAACTTCCGGGTAATCCTGAAAAAGGTATACAAGAAGCTACTAAAAAATTATCAAAATATTATAATATTTTAAAAGTAAACAACTTATTTCATAATCGACAAGAAGTTACAACATTGATTCAAAAAAAAGATTTAAAAACAGTAAATGAGTGTGATTTAGAATATACAAATTAAAAAATAAGGCATAAATGACTTATCTTTTGTGTAGGGAATCCGATTTTATCGATTAATGTTACGTTTATTGAATCATTAGATTATATGATAATTTATGTCTTACCACAAATCATTGAAATAAAAAAAGAGTTAATTACTCTTTTTTTAGATTATTTATATTCAAATTCCAATTCAGTTTTGCGGATGTAAATTTCGCCTTGAAGGGTGTCTGACATTGACTTTGGTGTGGATTTGCGGGCGTAGCAATAGTTGCAGTTGTGGCGGCAGGTGTCGTAGCGGCCAATG
>CANQZB010000051.1 GCA_947628195.1 uncultured Clostridia bacterium
GGCGTGGTTATTGATGAAAATAACAATTTTTTAGCAAGCGAATATCTTTGGACAGAGGGCGACCCAATGAATGCGGTTAAGCGATTATTGAAAGTGTTAGAAAAACAACTTGAAGGCAAAGATGTTCAAATTGTGTCTGTTGGCACAACGGGCAGTGCGCGCAAACTAATAGGCGTTATGACAAACGCCAGCATTGTTAAAAATGAAATCACTGCGCACGCGGTGGGCACAACCACACTTTACCCGGATGTTAACACCATATTTGAAATTGGCGGGCAGGATAGCAAAATTATAATTATAGACAACGGTTTTGTTGTGGATTATGCAATGAACACACTTTGTGCGGCGGGAACGGGCTCGTTTTTATCCAGCCAAGCGCACAGATTAGGCGTTTCGGTTGAAGAATTTGGCGAAATTGCACTTACTAGCGAACACCCAACAAACATTGCCGCCCGTTGCACAGTTTTTGCCGAAAGTGATTTGGTGCATAAGGCGCAAATAGGCCACAAAAAAGAGGATATTATTGCCGGCCTTTGCCGAGCGGTTGTAACCAACTATTTAAACAACATTGGCAAGGGCAAACGCATTAAAGCGCCTATTGTTTTTCAGGGCGGGGTTAGCAAAAATGTGGGTGTAAAAAAGTTTTTTGAAGAAGCAGTAAACAGCCCAGTTATTGTGGATAAAAACGGGCATTTGATGGGTGCATTTGGCGTTGCTGTTTTGGCAAGAAAATCCAAAATTGAAAAGCCATTTAGTTTTGATGTGGCAGATGTTGAATTTAAAACAACTGGGTTTGAATGCCCTAAATGTGCAAATCATTGTGAAATTATTTGTGTGTTTAAAGATAACAAACTTATAGATAGTTGGGGCAACAAATGCGAGAATGGTGCGGTTAAGGTTCCGCACTAAATGTGCGGTAAAAATTCCGCAATAAAAGGAGAACAAATGATTAAAATTCTAACAGATTCTGCCTCCGACATTGACTTGCCAGAAGCAAAAAATTTAGGAATAGATTTTGTTCCTATGAAAGTGCAATTTGGGCAAGAGGAATTTTTGGATGGTGTGAATTTATCTCACAAAGAATTTTTTGAAAAATTAATTGAAAGCAACGAATTCCCTAAAACATCTCAAATAAACGAATTTCAATTCAACGAAAAATTTGAGGAACTAACAAAAGATGGCAGCCAACTTTTGGTTATTACAATTTCATCGAAACTTTCTGGCACATACAACAGCGCTGTTCAAGTGGCAAAAAATTTTAATGGCAAAGTTTTTGTTTTGGATAGCTTAAATGTTTGCATTGGCCAGCGCCTCTTAGTGCAATACGCCATAAAATTGGTAAAAGAAAATAAACTTACAATTTCAGAAATTTATGATGAGTTAAACAACAAAAAAGATAGAATTCAAGTTATGGCAGTGCTGGATACGCTTAAATATTTGCGTAAGGGCGGAAGAATTTCGGCATTTACAGCATTTGCTGGCAATTTGCTTTCAATTAAACCTGTTGTTTCGGTTATAAAAGGTGAAATTAAATTAGTTGGCAAGGCAATAGGCTCAAAGAAAAGCAACAATTTGTTAAATCAACTTGTGGAGAAGTGCGGTGGAATTGATTTTTCTATGCCTTATGGGCTGGTGTATTCTGGCCTTTCAGATGAATATTTGCAAAAATATTTGGCGGATAGCGAACAGTTGTGGAAAGGACATGTAAAAGATATGAAAACAATCCCTTCATATATGATTGGCAGTGCAATAGGCACGCATGTTGGGCCAAATGCCATTGGAGTAGCATTTTATGCTTTAAATAAGGAGGATACAAATGATAAAAAATAGGAATATTCAAATTTTATTTCAAACAATTTTCTGCACATTGGGCGTGGTTGGAATTATGGCAAGTTTAGGACAATTCACCGCCAAATTTAATGCGGATTTTTATGTGTATTACACAAATTTAAGCAATTATATTTGCATTGGTTTTATGTTTGTTTCGCTTTTCTTTACAATGAGAAAGGCAAATAAAAAAGAAGATGGACCTGTTACCTTTGCGCCCGCTTTTAAGTTTGTGTGTATGATTATGATAATGGTAACTTTCTTTGTTTACAACATTTTGCTTGCAAAGGATTATGGCGTTGTAGATTATTTTACATCCATAAACAATATAATTTTACATATAACTTTGCCTATTATGTTTGTTTTAGATTGGGTGCTTTTCTATGAACATGGCAAAACCAGATGGTTTTATCCGCTTTTTTCTTTAATAATGCCACTTGTTTATGTCGCTTTTATTTTAATTCGCGGTGCTATTGTTAATCACGCTACAACGTTAGTTTATCCTTATTTCTTTTTAAATTTAGATGAACTTGGTTGGGGTGGGCTATTAAAATGGCTTGCCATTTTAATTGTTGCTTTTGTAATTTTAGGCTATGTAATTTATTTATTAGACCACATAACAACTATTAAACAAAAAAGAAAGGCAAGAAATAACTAAATTGAAAAGAATATATTGCAGTGATGTATTCATCGGAAAAATACAAAAAACCCTTAAAAACATATGTCATCAGGGCTCCCACGAGACGGATGTTGAAGTGGGATAAAGTGGGCAATTGCCTATAAAAAATAACTTTTAAAGAGTTAACGTAGTGCTCTTTAAAAGTGAAGGAACGAACAAGCCTAGGCTTACAATTTCGAACTTGTGAGCAATTTAGCAAAGGTGTCGTTCGTGGCATGGTGGCGGTGGTCGGGGACGAACCGACATGATATTGCTATCGGCAGATTTTGAGTTTTTTACAAGGTGTTTTACCTTGTTTTTTCTTGGCCTTTTATTGCCATATTCTACCGCACAAAAACCCTATAAAATAGGCAAACTTTGGCAATGCTCGTGCCTAAAAATAATCTTTCTTTTTAATTTATGTTTTTTTGTGTTTTGGCGAATTCTAAAAAGTTTTTTAACTTTTCGTTAGAAAATTTAAAAATTTTTATTGTTTTTTGACATGATTAACTAGAATTTAAAAATTTGTATGTTATTATATTATTGAAAGAAAAAGGTTTTTCGCTAGGCGAAGAACCTTTTTGCTATTTGGAGTGTATATGAACTTATTAGAAAAACAAATGATAGAACAAAATAAAAAGGCAATGCAAGAAACTGCACGAATAAATGATGAAATTTTGCGAATCCCAGAATTTTTATCCGATGAAGAAAAGGCAGCTTATGCAGAAATTGTTGCGACATTACAACGGAGCATAAAATATAGATTATCTTCAACCGATGCCGAACTTATTTGGCAATATTGTCAAATTAAAATTATGAGGGATAGGGCGTGGAAAGAATACAACAAAAAGCCAGATAGATATATTCGCATTGTAACAGGAATTTGTTCAGACGGGAAGACTCCAAAAGTTATGGTTAAAGAAAATGAACACTACAAAACTTTGCAAGATTGCAATAAGCATTTAGAAAAAATTCTTAAAGATTTGCGCCTTACGCCAGAAATGAGGAGAAAGAAATGAAAGATTTAAAAATTGAATATATCGACATAAATAAATTAAATAATTATGATAAAAATTCAAAAATACACACCAAACAACAGATTAGGCATATTGCAAATTCAATTGAAGAATTTGGCTTTAACGACCCGATTGGAATTGCAGGTGAAAACAATGTTGTGTTAGAAGGAAACGGAAGGGTGGAAGCCGCAAAACTTTTAGGGTTTAAAACTTTGCCTTGCATTAGGTTAGACCATTTAACAAAAGAAGAACAGCGGGCTTATGTTATTGCTCACAATTCAACAAATTTAGAAACAGGGTTTGATGATGGCGTGCTTTTTGACGAGTTAAAACAATTACAAAATTTTAATTTTGAAGATTTTGGGATTGAAAAACAACTATTAAGTCTTCAAAATATAGATGATGAATTTTATAAGGTTTTCTTAAATAATGAAATAAAAAAAGTTGTTCGCAATGAATTTGAAACAGTTGGGATATATGACATCCCATTAATAAGAAAACAAGATATTGATTTAGAAAAAATTAAATTAATCAATTACAGTAATACAAAATACAATGATAATAAAAACAAAAATAGGACTGTGCACTTTTTTATCCATGATTACAGATTTGAATCAACTTATACAAATCCTTTATCTGCACTAGAAAAATTGCAACAATATTATTGTTTATTAAGTCCCGATTTTAGTTTATACACAGACATGCCAATATTGTTGCAAATGTTTAACACTTTTAAAAGTCGGTGGGTTGGAGCGTTCTGACAAAGTAAAAATATTAAAGTAATACCTACGATATCTTGGAGTGATGAAAGAAGTTTTGATTTTTGTTTTGATGGAGTTGAACAGGGTTCAATAGTTGCGGTTTCAACACATGGAAATAAAAAGACCAAAGAAAAATTTTTAAAAGGATATAATAAAATGTTGGAAAAACTTAAGCCTAGTGCTATAATATGTTATGGAAAACCTTTTCCAGAAATGAAAGGCAATTTAAAAGTATTTCCTTATAGATTTACAGAGGGTAAGGAGATGCGAGTATGAAATTTTTATTGCAATTATTTGGCGGAAGAGGTGCCGGTAGTCATAAATATTATTTAAATTATGGAAAACAAGGAAAACATTGGCAATGGCATAATAATTTTCAAGAGGGTAAAAGTATTTTAACATTAAATCCAGAAAGACTTCAAGAATTGGTCAATAGCAACAAAGGGCGAGTACATGGACAGCGAGAGATTGTGGATTTTGGTGAAGTAATAGGACAATGGTTAAACCCAAACGATGGAAAATATTACGACACAACACGAGGTACAATACATTGGTCAAAAGATGGAGGTTATCATGTTGTGCCAGCAAAACCTAATTGGATGTTAGATGAGTAAGGAGAATGGACGAATGAAACTAAATGAAAACGGAATTTGGATTAATGAAAATAACGAACCAGTAAAATGGTGGAATCCGAACGAGGGTAATATTATAGGGCCATATATTGCATTTTTAGGAACAAAATGGCCTAAATTTCAAAAACTTGAATTTAGTGATGGGTTGGTTATATCCGTTGAATTTCTTGGTTATGGCGATTCTGATAATGATTTGGAAATAGACGATCCGAATTATGAAGAATGCTATGAATTTTATTATAAGATATTAAAAATAATAAAGAAAGGAGCTAATCACAAATTCAAAAAAGGGAAGGAAATTTATTTAAATTATAAAGATTTTCCAATTAAGTGGGAAGAGTTGGATTCACAACCTAAATAAAAAATTATTAAGGTGGAAAAATGACAGCAAAAGAATTTATGGATAAATATTACACACATGAAGCAATAATGAAAAGTATCAAACTAGATAAAGAAAACAATAAAATTACCATAAATATTGATTATTGTGAATGGCAATTGGAGGAAATGCAAGAAAATAATTTGCAAGGCAAGGGATACCAACTTATTTTCTGTGGTGTAAAAACATTTCTAATGAAGACATATTTAAAATGAAGCATGAATTTATTCTCGTGCTGAAACTAACAAAAACAAAAGCTTATCTCGGTTTTGACTTGTATAGTGGCAATTATTTTGATTTCGAATTTTTGTATAAGACTTTTGAAGTGAAAGACATAAAATAAATTGTTTATTAAAATTCTTAAATTTGATATAATCATTATATGAGCATTATTTATAAGCCCACGGGCATGGCGAGAGAATATAGCCCGTATGCGCTAAACATTTATATTGGGTGTTCGCATAGGTGTAGATATTGTTATGCACCTCATACTTTGCAAAAGAAGGGTGAGGATTATTTTGGCAAGCCCGAGCCCAGAAAAGACATTTTAAAATTGTTAGAGCAAGATTTAAAGAAAAACACATACACCGAGCAAGTTTTGCTGTCTTTTGTTGGCGATTGCTATTGCGATAGTGCAGACAATGGCGAAACTGTTAGGGAAGCGTTAAAAATGCTTAATGAATACAAAGTGCCGGTTGCTATTTTAAGCAAAGGCGGAAAGAAAATGTTGAAAGATTTAGATTTGTTTAAAGAATTTGGAGATAGAATAACAGTTGGCACAACATTAACATTTTTAGATGAAAAGAAAAGTAAATTTTGGGAGCCTTTTGCAAGTTTGCCAAGTGAGAGATTAGAAACACTAAAAATTTTGCACGGAAATGGCATAAAAACCTTTGCAAGTTTTGAGCCGACCATCGAGCCAGATGAAAGTTTAAAGTTAATTAAGAAAACGCTTGAAATGGACTGCGTTGACCACTACAAAATTGGCAAGTTGAATAATTGCAGAAATGAGGATAAGTGGCAGGATTGGGCAAAATACTTGCAAGATTGCCTAACCCTTCTTCGCCCAACAAACAAGCAAGTTTATTACAAACATTGCTTGCGTGCCTTTGCCCCAAACCTTGAGCTTACGCCACAAGAAAAAAACCCCGATGCCTACATAGTCCGCACCACCAAGCCAGAACAATTGAGTTTGTTTGAAGCTACAAAAATTATTGACAACAGATAAATTATTTGCTATTATATCTATTATATTGGGAGTAGATCGTGGAAAAATTTGAGGATATTAGAAACATTTTTGGGCGTCATCCAGAGCGAAGCAAAACGCCTTCTTTTGACGTCTTAAAAACTTTAATATTTAACGAAAATAACAATTGGACAAATAACAAAACGCCAAAACAACTTATTGAATATGGCAAACAACCACCATTGGGTGTAGAAGAGTTGCATCAACAAGGTTTTACTGGCGAAGGTGTGACGGTTGCAATTATTGACCAGCCACTAGCAGTTGATCACCCGGAATATAAAGGCAAGATTGTTGCTTACAAAAATTTTTGCAATGGTGAAGATGAAGATAGCAAGAGTGTCAGCAGTATGCATGGGCCAGCAGTTGCAAGTTTGCTTGTGGG